>NZ_JBPBFH010000007.1:0-70090 GCF_050896295.1 Neisseria sp. SLRRB23 | reverse complement strand
CAGACTGCTTGGGTTTTATTAGGTTGCATAAACACATTGCCGAGACGGTCATGTAAACGCAGAGTAAACATGTTATTTGCTGCCTCTGAATTTGCCGCATAAACCACACTTTCTGTACGTGGTTTTATGTAAGTACACCACCCTGTTGGGCATTTACGCAACACTAATTCCTCAACGCCTTTTAAGTGGCGACGATAGAAAGTGGCATGGGCATCATTGTTTTGAGGGATATTGATAAGTTGTTTGCCATGTGCTTTTTTAAAGGAGCCATCGCCCACATCATAGATTTCAATTTCAAAATTACCTTCCCAGCCCTTTTGAAATGTAAGGGTGTTTTTGGCTAGATTAACATCATCCGTGCTTAAATCCGCATAAAGCCCAAATATTCCATTGCCACTGACTTTATCTATCACCCTTAATTCGATATCTTTCCCTGCAAAGTAAACTTTACCTTCATCTAGGGTTAATTTTTTTAATTGATTCCAAAGACTATTGTTACCTTTGTGCTCTTTGACTTTCCATTCCGAATGGGATTTCAAGGTCAAGCGATTGTAATAATCCTCATAATAGTAGTTGAAAGCACCCGATAATTTACTGTTATTTTTAGCAATAATCTCTACTGGTGCATCATTAGATTGACCCCAATCATTAATATCACCTTGAATATATTTGACTTTATCAGTCATTATCGTATTGCTTAGTTCAATTATTCTAGGAGAATTGTCATAGTAAACAACAGGAAAACTATTAAACCCAAAGGCTGATCCCGTATCAATAAGAGAATCATTAATAAAGATTTTTGTTGGTTTATTTTGTCCATTTGGAATGACACCACGTATACCAACAGCTGCAGCTTTATCTCCCCCTGTTATTGTAGAACGATTAATGGTTAATGTCGTATCAAATTCAGGCACCTGTATGGCGGGATATACATCATCACTTATCCTTTCCTTGTCTGATACCGTTATAACAGAATCATTGATTGTTAATTTTCCCCCTACAGGGTCATTTATACTTGAAGCTTTATAGTTCACACGAATAGGGACTGTAGAAGAACGCAGCTCTGCATTATTAATAGTAAAATCTATATTTTTCTCTGCTTGAATTACTACCTTATCACCTATATAAGTCCCGCCATTAATTTCACCTTTATTAGCGTAAATTAATGCAAATCCTTTCGTTTCAACTTCATGGGCTTTATCGTTTTTTATAAACACTTTCGCATTTGGATTATTACGATAGTCAATTAAAGGGTTTTTTAGCTTAGCGGAAACGTTATTTAAGTGTAGTTCATGAGATTCATGACCATTTGTTGCCGAAAAAATGTTTTTGTTTGTAGTCCTACCTTCGCTTTGTTCCTCACTGCTTAAGTGATAGTTTTCAATCTTAACGATGGATTTATTATCACCGAAACTCACTTGGTTTGAACCATCAGCAAAGTTGATACGGCCGGGTGCTGTTTTTTCTGCCTTTAATTCCAGCGTACCCCCATTTAAGCGAGCTAAATGCTCATTTGCGCCTAAATCTATATCAGACGCGCCATTAACAACCGCTGATTTTCCACTTTCTATCTTGAAAAGCAGATCATCTGCAACGTTATCTTGTCTTGATTTATGAATTGCCGCGTGCTCACCTTCAGTAATTTGAGGGATTTGCGATGCGCAAGAATAATTGGGGGATATTGCAAGAAAAGCCATTGCGACAGGTGAAAGTTTAGTTAAAATTTTCTTGCTTGCTTGCTTGCTTGCTTGCTTGCTTGCTTGCTTGCTTGCTTGCTTGCCAAATTGTCTCATTTTTTCTTCTTTTGTCTAGTGTTAAGAGGGACTTGATTTTAATACAGTTTTGCTACGAGCAGGGTTTTTCTACAAATCTTACCGCATTTTTATAACTTTTAACGTATTTTCACGTATCATAAGATTGATTTCTTTATGTACAAATACATTTTCTGCTTTTCTATTTTCAGCCGAATAATAAGGTTTAATAAATATCCACAGATTTCGCTGGAGTTTTACTAATAGAGCTACAAGCCGTAATAAAAAGCGCGGTTGATACATTACGCACAGTCAGGGCGCGATGGAAACGTCCGAGCCTTTCGACAACGTGGACTTTCTGTTGGAGGAATAACGACAAAGGATTTGAAGCCGAAAACAACGACGCCTGCCAGCAAGATAATGAAAAATTCCATGATTTCTCATGATGTTAAGGGTGCGTGATAATAAGAAGGTTGCCTTCCTTGCGGACGATGAGGGCGCGTGTTCCCGGTTCAAACACATCCTGCCCCGTATTTTGCGCCTGCCAGTGCGTACCGCGATAAAAAACTTCGTAACGATTGCCGCCTGTGTGTCGGAGGATTTCAACATATTGTCCGGCATCCAAATCCTGATATGCATCCGTTTCAACTTTTCCCACGGCGGTTTTGGCGTGTACGAACCAAATGCCCAGCGCGGAAAGCAGAGCGGCGGTCAAGACGGCGGCAGGCGTGCTGCCGGGCAGTCCGTAAGCAATGCCCGAACCCGCCAAAGCCGCGCTGACAACCAAAAGATAAACCGTTCCCGTCAATAATTCGATGATTAAGACGGCAACAGCAGCAACAAACCATACAGTCATACATTTCCCCACAAAGCGCGTCGTTTGACAAAATAACGCAATATCAGCAGTATAGCCGAATTTGAAAGGATAGGGCAGATATGGACACTTGGCACGATGCACTCGGCGGCGAAAAACAGCAGCCGTATTTTCAGGAAATTTTAAATGCGGTCAGGCAGGAACGTTTGTCGGGACAAATCATCTATCCGCCGACGGCGGATGTATTCAACGCATTCCGGCTGACAGCGTTCGATCGGGTCAAAGTCGTTATTCTCGGACAAGATCCGTATCACGGGGCAGGGCAGGCGCACGGTTTGGCATTTTCCGTCCGGCAGGGTATCCGCATACCCCCGTCTTTACTCAATATCTACAAAGAATTGGAAACTGACATCGAAGGCTTTTCGATTCCCGCGCACGGCTGCCTGACGGCTTGGGCGGAGCAGGGCGTATTACTTCTGAACACAGTTTTGACGGTGCGTGCAGGACAGGCGCATTCGCACGCCCTTTTAGGCTGGGAACGCTTTACCGATACCGTCATCAGGCAGCTTGCGACACACCGCAAGCACCTTGTCTTTATGTTGTGGGGCGGGTATGCACAACAAAAAGGGAGGCTGATAGACAGTCAAAATCATTTGATACTGACCGCACCGCATCCGTCCCCTTTGTCGGCATATCGCGGTTTTTTCGGCTGCCGCCATTTTTCACAGGCAAACAGCTATTTGAGTCAACACGGTATCGATCCGATAAACTGGAAGCTGTGAATGCCGTCTGAATGCTAAGTTGCTTAAACCTCGTTCAAGGCTGCTTTTGAAGCTTGAAACAAAGAGATTAAGACATAATGTAAAACCTCTCGAATTCTAGGATTTAGACGGCCTTTAAGTTTCAAAGTTTGTGTGTCAGGTTCATTTAGCGGAATTCAATAGCGGAATTCAAACAACTCTTGATGCTTTGTTTGCCTTTTATTTGTTCTGATTAAATTTTTAAGCGACTGAGTTTTGAATGGNGGTTGTAAAAACATCTATTCAATCTATCATAAATTTAACATAATATACATTATGCGAACTAGCCGAAGAACCGTTTTTTACGGTGGAAAAAGCCCGGATTGTTCGGATAAACGAAATGCGCGCAATGGGCTTTGAAATACGCCCTTTTTATGCGCTCCTTGTCAATTTCTCTGCACCGTCTATATTCCAAACCTGCAATAATTTCAATCGGATCTATATCCATCACGTCGGCAATATCCAAGACGATGGCAAAAGGAAACCTAAGACGGTTGCGCCGGTATTGGGACACTTCGGACGGTGTAACCGCCCATCTTTTGGAAAGTGCGTAATCGGAACGCACACGTAACCGCCCTTTGGCGGCATCCAGCCATTGGGATTGTGAAAGCATAATAAAATCAAAGCCTTTGCGAAAACCTGTAATTTAATGATACAGATTTTTGCAAAGGCTCTCTATTTGAGCATATGCTCCTTATCCCTTATTTTTGGTTTGGGCACATTTTGCCATATTCTTCATCAGCTTACATGCGCCCCAGTTCCCTTTGCAGGGCTTGGATATTTTGCTGCCTGTCCAATACATTGCTTTGTAATGCATTTATTTCTTGATGGTTGATGTTGCCGCCTTTTGCCAAACGTGCTTGCGATAACATTTTTTGGGCTTCGGTCAGGGCTTTGCGTTCATTGCTTAATTCTGCTTCGAGAATGGAGCGTCTGCTGTTGTTTACAGGTGCTTGTTGAGGCGGCGGAGTATTGGATTTTGTCGGCTTGGATACTGTTCTGACCGGTGCTTTATGTTTGACGACAGGTTCACTGTTTGAAGGTACAGGCGTATGGGACGGAATATAATGGTCGCTGCTGTAACTTCCGATTGGTGGTAAATCGGCTGAGTGGCAGCTTTTAGATGGTTTTGTGGTGTAAATGGTCTCTCCGTCGGCTGTGCAGGTATAAATTTTGGCTGCATCTGCACTTAATGGCATCGAAATCAGTGAAAGGTTAATTAGGATTAAGGATAGTTTTGATTTCATAATGTNTTTGATATCCGGATGATAATTTTGATTTTTAAGGATTTCTTGGCGTTTTTATTTGGGTAAACTTCTCTTTTTATCTATTTTCTTTTGATTTTCCTTCGGGATGTTAGCGGTCCTCACGTTCTTTTTCTTTTTTCCAACAGTTTTTTTGTTTTTCTTTTTACTTTCTACGTGTATTTGGGTTTCTTGACTGAGTTTTTTTATTTTCAGACGGTATTCGCCTCCCTGGTGGCTGCTGATTTTAGGTAAGTCTGCACCGGTACATGATCCTGATGGATCTGATGTATATACGCTTTTACCATTTAAACTGCAATTGTATACAGAGGCTTGCGCCGCCGCGCCAGAAAGGGACAGGAGAACCAAGGCGGCGAAAANTCTAATTTTCATGTTGGTAAAGTGAAAAGACGACGATAAAACGCAAATTATACCGTTCTTGGCAGACAAATATAAGCACCCTGCCCGCGCTTCCTTATCACTCGGCAAACTGTATCCCAATTTCAGTTTCAATCCGTTCTAATTCTTCTTGGCAAGTCAGCCAAGTTTCTTCGATTTGGGCAAGCTGTGTTTTGACTTTCGCCAGATTGGATAAAGTGTCCTGCAATTTTTCTTTGTTTTCCTCAAAGTAAGCTTCTTCTTGTGCTAAAAATGCCTCACATGCCGTCTGAATTTCGGAAAGCCGTGCCATTTCTTTTTCGGCACGGTCGATTTTCTGCTGTATCGGTTTACTGCGTCGGGCTTTTTCTTGACGGATTTGTGCTTCGATACGCTTGGTATGTTTGCGGTTTTGGCTTTGAGTGGAAGCTGCTGGCGCGGTTGCGGCGTTTTCCTGTGCCAAGCGCCATTGGCGGTAATCGTTCAAATCGCCGTCAAAGTTTTTCAGACGGCCTTTGTCTATCAAGAGGAAACTGTCGGTCGTGGCTTCAAGCAGGCTGCGGTCGTGCGATACGACGATTAATGCACCTTGGAAACTTTGCAACGCGAGCGTTAAGGCATGACGCATATCCAAATCCAAATGGTTGGTCGGCTCGTCAAGCAGCAGCAAGTTTGGCTTTTGCCAGATAATCATGGCAAGGGCAAGGCGGGCTTTTTCTCCGCCGGAAAAGGGTTCGGTTTTCTGCAACGCCATATCGCCGACAAAGTTGAAGCCACCGAGGAAATTTCGGATTTCTTGTTCGCGCACTTCGGGAGAAAGCTGCTGAATGTGCCAAACAGGGCTTTGGTCGGCGCGGATGGTGTCGAGCTGGTGTTGGGCAAAATAGCCGATATTGAGTTTTTCGGAACGGACGATGCTGCCGGAGAGCAAATCGATTTTGCCCGCCAAGGCTTTGATAAATGTAGATTTACCGCTGCCGTTGACACCCAATAAACCATAGCGCGCGCCGCTTTCCAGCGACAGGGTAATGTCGTGCAAAACAGTTTTGCCTTCGTAACCCAAATCTGCGTGTTCCAGCTTCAGCAAAGGATTGGGCAGATGCTCGGGATTGTAAAACTCAAAGGAAAACTCGCTGTCCAGATGCGCGGGGGCGATGCGTTCGAGCTTCGCCAACGCCTTCATACGGCTTTGCGCTTGAACGGCTTTGGTGGCTTTGGCTTTGAAGCGGTCGATAAAGGATTGCAGATGTTTGATTTGCGCCTGCTGTTTGACATAGGCGGCTTGTTGTTGCGCCAGACGTTGCGCGCGTTCGTTTTGGTAAAAATCGTAATTGCCGCCGTATTGCGTGAGCTTTTGCTGCGACAATTCGATGGTTTGGGTGGTGGCCGCATTGAGGAAATCGCGGTCGTGGGAAATGATGATTTGCGTGCANGGTAAAGAAGCAAGATGGTTTTCCAGCCACAAGACGGTTTCCAAATCCAAGTGGTTGGTCGGTTCGTCCAAAAGCAGCAAATCGGCACGGCAAATCAGCGCTTGTGCAAGATTCAGGCGCATCCGCCAGCCGCCGGAAAAGGATTTGACGGGGCGGCTGTGTTCTTCTTGAGAAAAACCCAGCCCGTCCAACAATTTTGCCGCACGCGCCGGAGCGGTATAAGCGTCGATTTCTTCCAATTTGGCGTGATATTCCGCCTGTTTCATACCGTCGTTTTGCGCTTCCGCCTGCGCCAATGCCGTCTGAAAAGCCTGCAACTCGGTATCGCCCTGCAAAACATAGTCCGATGCGGAAATATCCAAGTCGGGCGTTTCTTGGGAAACGGAGGAAATCCGCCAGTTTTTCGGAATCGAGACATCGCCGCCGTCCTGGGTGATTTCGCCCTTGATTAAGGCAAACAGGCTGGATTTGCCCGTCCCGTTTTTACCGATCAAACCGACGCGCTGACCGGGATTGACGGTGGCTGAAGCCTTGTCGAGCAGGACTTTCAAACCGCGTTGCAGGGTGAGGTTTTTAATTTCAATCATAACGGAAACATCATCGGGCGGAAAAAGCCCGTATTTTACCTGAAAGAAAGTGCTGATGCCGTCTGAAATGGGAAATTTACGGTTGAAGCCACGCCCAGGTTTTACGCCCTTCCGAGTGCAAAAAGGCCAATGTCCTGCATGCCGATTCGGTATTCATCCATTCCACACCGATTCCGATTTGGGAAAAATCCGCCATGATTTTGGGATGGATAAACTTCTGTACCGCCCCAGTCCCGATAATCAATATTTCCGGATAATCATCCGCTTTGACATCAGACAACAGATTATCCGGTGTCAGTTCTGACAATGACTGCCATTTCGAGAGACCGGCAGAATCCTTATGCAGCAGCACAGGCTTATTGAAATGTCTGCCGGACAGCCGGATTTCACCCGTGCGGCGGTCATACTCTGCAAAATGTTCGTCTATCGGATTTTCTTCAAATAACATTTTTTTATCCTGTTGCCGCTTCATCTGTATCAGGAGGGGTGCAAAATCAGACAAATTCATGTAGGATTAGCGGATTTCATCTGACCTCTCCTGCTGATTTCAGACGGCATTTGATTCAAAGTGCGACACAATTATATCGGCAGCGGATATTTTCGTCTTTCAATATTTACATTTCAGTCGGCTTACAAGGAGACACAATGAAGCCAGTAAACATCGGTCTTTTAGGTTTGGGTACGGTCGGCAGCGGTACGGCTGCCGTGTTGCGGGACAATGCGGCGGAAATCAGCCGCCGTTTGGGACGCGAAGTGCGCATCAGTGCCGTATGCGACTTGAGCGAAGAAAAAGCCCGCCAAATCTGCCCGTCCGCAGCCTTTGTCAAAGACCCGTTCGAACTGGTCGCGCGTGAAGACGTCGATGTCGTCGTCGAATTGTTCGGCGGTACCGGCATTGCCAAAGATGCGGTGTTGAAAGCCATTGAAAACGGCAAACACATCGTTACCGCCAACAAAAAACTGCTCGCCGAATACGGCAACGAAATCTTCCCGCTGGCGGAAGAAAAAAATGTCATGGTGCAATTTGAAGCCGCAGTCGCCGGCGGCATCCCGATTATCAAAGCCCTGCGCGAAGGTTTGGCGGCAAACCGAATCAAATCCATCGCTGGCATTATTAACGGCACAAGCAACTTCATCCTCTCCGAAATGCGCGAAAAAGGCAGCGCGTTTGCCGACGTATTAAAAGAAGCACAGGCGTTGGGCTACGCCGAAGCCGACCCGACCTTCGACATCGAAGGCAACGACGCAGGCCATAAAATCACCATCATGAGCGCGCTGGCATTCGGTACGCCGATGAACTTTTCCGCCTGCTACCTCGAAGGCATCAGCAAACTCGACAGCCGCGACATCAAATACGCCGAAGAACTCGGCTACCGCATCAAACTTTTGGGCATCACCCGCAAAACCGGCAAAGGTATCGAATTGCGCGTCCACCCTACCCTGATTCCCGAAAGCCGCCTCTTGGCAAACGTCAACGGCGTGATGAACGCCGTGCGCGTCAACGCCGATATGGTCGGCGAAACCTTATATTACGGCGCGGGCGCGGGCGCATTACCGACCGCTTCCGCCGTGGTTGCCGATATCATCGACATCGCCCGCCTGATCGAAGCCGATACAGGCCACCGCGTACCGCATCTGGCGTTCCAACCCGCCCAAGTCCAAGCGCAAACCATCCTGCCTATGGACGAAATTACCAGCAGCTACTACCTGCGCGTCCAAGCCAAAGATGAACCGGGCACGCTGGGGCAAATCGCCGCGCTGTTGGCACAAGAAAACGTGTCTATCGAAGCCTTAATCCAAAAAGGCGTGATTGACCAAACTACCGCCGAAATCGTGATTTTGACCCACAGCACGGTCGAGAAAAACATCAAGCGTGCGATTGCCGCCATCGAAGCATTAAGCTGCGTAGAAAAACCGATCATCATGATCCGCATGGAAAGCCTGCATGACTGAGCCGAAAAACGAAATGTCCGCCGAAGAACAGGCTGCGGCGCGTAAAAAAGCGAAAGCCAAAATCCGCACTATCCGCATTTGGGCGTGGGTCATTTTGGCGTTGCTCGCTTCAACCGCCCTGCTCTCCCAATGCGCGATGTCCAAACCGCAGGCAAAACAGAAAATTATTGAATCCTGCGTAAAAAACATTCCGTTTGCCGAAAAATGGCAAAACGATTTGCGGGTCCGCGGTTTAGATTCAAACAATACCCGCCTCGCCGTCGACTACTGCAAATGTATGTGGGAGCAGCCTTTGGACAGATTGAGCGAGAAACAGATCAGCTCCTTCGGCAAACTCGGCGCACAAGAGCAACTGAATTTGCTTGGTGGCGCCTATGCCTTTGAAGCACGTGACAAGCAGTGTGTTGCCGATTTGAAATCAGAATAATGTGGACCGATAAAAAAGCCGATTCTTTAAAGAATCGGCTTTTTTCATAAAAAACGGCTTACAGTGCGTCTTTCAAAGCTTTGCCGGCGCGGAATTTAGGCGTTTTGGCAGCAGCAATGGTCAAAGGTTCGCCGGTTTTGGGATTGCGGCCTTGACGTTCGGCACGTTCGCCGACGTAGAAAGTACCGAAACCGACCAAAGTAACTGTGTCGCCTTTTTTCAGCGCGTTAGTTACTGCATTGGTAGTGGCATCTAAAGCTTTTTGCGCGGCAGCTTTGGAAATGCCGGCTTCTTGAGCAATCGTTTCGATCAATTCAGACTTGTTCACAATCAGTCCCTTTCTATCTAAAAAATGATGAAATGCCCGAATAATCGGGAGTTTGTACTGCTTGAGTAACTTTCGCTTTATAGCAATTCTGAAAATGCCGTGTCAAGCAAAAAATACGGAATCGTCCTATTTTACAGGCTCTCAGGACAAAACCGCATTTTTACAACACATTTTCCCTCTGTCAGTGCTTGGTTGCCTTGCTTCGAGGCTTCGGTTTTGAAGCAGGTTCTTTCACTATTTCTGCAACAGAAGGCCCAATCCAAGATTCGGGTTGGGTTTCCAAGCCTAAAGCCAATACTTCGTCTATCCATTTGACCGGATGGATGGTCAGGCCGGTTTTCACGTTTTCAGGGATTTCTTCCAAGTCTTTGACATTGTCTTTCGGAATCAATACATGCTTGATACTGCCGCGCAAGGCAGCCAACAGTTTTTCCTTCAATCCGCCGATTGGCAAGACTTCGCCGCGCAGGGTGATTTCCCCCGTCATCGCTACATCGGCGCGCACCGGAATTTTGGTAAAGGCAGACACCATCGCCAAGGTCATGGCGATACCTGCGCTCGGACCGTCTTTCGGCGTCGCACCTTCGGGAACGTGAACATGGATGTCTTTTTTCTCGTAAAAATCAGGAGCCAAACCCACTGATTCTGCACGGGAACGGACAACAGACCATGCTGCGGATACAGATTCCTTCATCACATCGCCCAACTGGCCGGTACACTGGATCACGCCCTTACCTGGCAACGCCACGGCTTCGACAGTCAGCAATTCGCCGCCGACTTCGGTCCACGCCAAACCGGTAACCTGTCCGATACGGTTTTCACTTTCGGCAACGCCGTAATCGAAGCGGCGCACGCCCAAGTAGTCATGCAGGTTTTTCTCATTGACTTTAACCGCTTTAGGCTTGGCTTTGCTGGTTTTCTTGGTTTCAGACGACCTTTTCTTATCTTCGTTCAGGGTAATCTGCATCACCACCTTGCGGCAGATTTTGGCAATCTCGCGATCAAGCGAACGCACACCGGCTTCACGGGTGTAATAACGGATGATATCGCGTACCGCGCTTTCTTCGACCACCAATTCGCCTTCTTTCACGCCATTGCGCTTCATTTGCTTCGGCACGAGATACTGCATGGCGATATTGATTTTCTCGTCTTCGGTATAGCCGGACAAACGGATGATTTCCATACGGTCGAGCAACGGAGTCGGAATATTCAAACTGTTAGATGTAGCGATAAACATTACATCGCTCAAATCATAATCCACTTCCGCATAATGATCGGCAAACTTGTTGTTTTGCTCAGGATCGAGCACCTCAAGCAACGCGCTGGCAGGGTCGCCGCGGAAGTCGCTGCCCAATTTGTCGATTTCGTCGAGCAGGAACAGGGGATTCTTCACGCCTGCTTTAGCCATGTTTTGCAGGATTTTGCCGGGCATAGAGCCGATATAGGTACGACGGTGACCACGGATTTCGCTTTCATCGCGCACGCCGCCCAAAGCCATCCGGACATATTGGCGGCCTGTTGCTTTGGCGATGGACTCGCCCAAGGAGGTTTTACCCACCCCCGGAGGGCCAACCAAACACAGAATCGGACCTTTAAGCTTGTCCATACGTTTTTGGACGGCGAGGTATTCCAAAATCCGCTCTTTGACTTTTTCCAAGCCATAGTGGTCGGCGTTCAACACCAAATCGGCTTTGGCAATATCTTTGCTGACACGGGATTTTTTCTTCCACGGCAGCTCGAGCAAAGTATCGATGTAGTTGCGTACTACGGTCGATTCCGCAGACATCGGCGGCATCATTTTGAGCTTTTTCAGTTCGGACAGGCATTTCTCTTCAGCTTCTTTGGTCATGCCCGCTTCTTTGATTTTCGCTTCCAGCGCATCCAGTTCGCCGCGTTCGTCTTCTTCGCCCAATTCTTTCTGAATCGCTTTCACTTGCTCATTCAAGTAATACTCGCGTTGGGATTTTTCCATCTGGCGTTTGACACGGCCGCGGATGCGTTTTTCGACCTGCATGATGTCCAGCTCGGATTCCAGGCAGCTCAATAAGAATTCCATGCGGTCAACAACATCGGCAGTTTCCAAGATTTGCTGACGCTGCTCCAGCTTCAATTGCAGATGGGCGGCCACGGTATCCGCCAAACGGCTGTTGTCGGAAATGCCGTTGATACTGTTGACGATTTCTGCCGGAATCTTCTTATTGAGTTTGGCGTATTGTTCAAATTGTGCCAACAGGGTGCGGCGAACGGCTTCAAGCTCCGGATGGCTTTCCGAATCATTGTCTTTAACGGTTTCTATGTGGGAGACAAATAGCCCGCCTGTGTCTTCGATTGTTAAAACTTGTCCGCGGTACAGGCCTTCGACCAAAACCTTTACCGTACCGTCAGGCAGCTTTAATACCTGTAAAACTTGTGCGACGGTACCGGTTTGGTACAGGTCGGCGGCAACAGGGTCTTCCACTGCGGCATCGGTTTGGGCAAGCAGGAAAACCGGTTCTTCATTGGAGACGGCGTTTTCCAGTGCGGCAATGGATTTCTCCCTGCCGACAAACAGCGGCAGAACCATATGCGGATAAACGACGACATCCCGTAAAGGAAGTGTTGCCAAGGCAGCATATTCCTCAAAATTCTTTTCTTTCTGCGTCATGAATACTCTCTTGTGTCTGACAGATTGTTGATTGTCGCGTAAATTGGGGTTGAAAGCATTATTTCAAGCATACGCGGTTTATTTATAAAGTTTGATATTCGGATAAAATATACATATCAAGAATGCCGTCTGAAGTTTTAATGTTTCAGACGGCATGCAGGCGGATCGGTATTTTTCGGCCCGCTCCCTATTTTTAAACATTATGCAGGTATGGCATGTCTTATTTTATTTTCCCTGACAGTGGGTTTGAATGGCGCAACGAAAGTTTGCAAAAGCCGCCAAAAGGCTGGCTTTATGTCCGTGAAAGCGGCGCAGACACTGTTTTGAAAGCCGCCTATCAGAATATGGCAACTGTTTGGCAGGGGGATTTCCACAATGCGGTGCAGGTGCTTTCGGGGATAAAGAAAAAAGTCCGCAAGCCTGTTGCTGCCGATCCAGTTGCTGATATTGCCTCCCTATTCCACGCGCACCGTATGAAGCAGGCGCAGCAGAGCCGTATTCTGAACATGCTTGCCGTTGAGGTAGGCCCCGGTTTCGTATTGCACAACAACCGTGTGCCCGATATATGCGCTGCCCTGTCGGATGTGTACGGCAAGCCTAACGTCAAGCCTTTTTTTCTCCCGCTCAACCTGCTGCTTGGATTTATAGGTGCGCACGAATGGCATAAAAAGGGAGTTGCCGTTTCCCAGATCGGCGGGCGGATACATGTCCCCTTCGGCGTATTCTCACCTTTGCGCGGAGAATATCTCGATTTGCTCGCACAAGCACCGTCAACGGGGTTTCAGACGGCATTGGATATCGGAACGGGTTCTGGCGTTCTTGCCGCTATTTTGGCAAAACAGGGGATATCTTCCATCATCGGTACGGACACCAATCCAAGGGCCGTTGCCTGCGCCCGAGCCAATATCGTCCGGCTGGGTTTGGAAAAACAGGTTGAGATACGGGAAACCGATATGTTCCCCGATATGCGTGCCGATTTGATTGTCTGCAACCCGCCATGGCTTCCCGCCAAGCCTACTTCTGCCATCGAGTCTGCATTATATGACCCCGATTCTGCGATGTTGACCGCATTTTTAAGGGATGCGCCGGAACATTTGAACCCGGGCGGCGAAATCCGCCTGATTATTTCCGACCTTGCAGAGCATCTGCACCTGCGCCCTTCCGGTTTTTTGGAGAAGGCCTTTGCGGAGGCGGGGCTGCGTATTACCGATATTATGAAAACCAAGCCAAACCACAAGAAAGCCGCGAATCCGGACGATCCGCTTGCTTTTGCCCGAAACAAGGAAACCACTTTCCTATACCGTTTGAAAAAGACATGAAAAAGACCGCACATTTGTGCGGTCTTTCCCTTCGGCATCCATAAAGGGCTTGCAGAACCGACACGGCATTCGGACGGATTATCCTTGTAAAAATACCCGTTTGAGCATATTGCCCAATGCCGTCTGACGGACTTTGACAGTAGCTGCCGCTTGACGGAAGGTTTCTTCCCCGCCGAAGAATACGAATTTTTCCTTTGCCCTGGTAATGGCGGTGTAAAGCAGCTCCCTGCTCAAGCCGAAAAGCGCATCGTCCTCTTCGTTCGAAGGTGCTGCAGAGGGCGGCAGCAGCCAGACTTCCCGATACTCCGAACCTTGGCTTTTATGGACGGTCATGGCGAAAGCGGGTTCAAAATCCGGAAGGCAGCTGACTGCAACCTTTTTAAACCCGTCCGTATCGGGAAAATAGGCGGACAGGCTGCCCGGCCTTTGGGCATCATCCATAATTAGTCCGACGTCTCCGTTGAACAATTCAAGCGCGTAGTCGTTTTGCCTGATCATAATCGGCTCTCCGGCGAAATAGGCCTGATGTTCGGGTATGTTCCTTTTACGGCGTACATAATTGCAATAGGCTTCGTTGAAGTTGTCCGCATCTTGGCGCCATGCGGCCAGAACCACGGCATCCGAAATGCCCGCATAGGCGGATTCGATGTTGCCTTCGTCTACCGCCTGCCAATAGCCTTTGTGAGTCCGGTACAACCTTTCGACCTGAGCGTTCAGACGGCATTCCGAATGTTCCAGCTCTTTATCAAACCGGGAGAACAAAGCCCATGCCTGTGCCTCATCGCCCGATACGACCGATCGGGACAGGCAGCCGATGCCGCTGTTGCCGCCAAATCGGTGGCTGAAGGAAAGACGGGCGGTATTTTGTGCCAAGACGGGTACATCGCTGCATAAGGGAAAACCGTGTTCGGGCAGGTACTCAACCAGCTTATTATATATTTCTCCGCCGAGGAGCGTTTTTTGAGACAGGACGGAGAGTACGGCACCGACCCCAACGGACGGAAGCTGGTTTTCATCGCCCAGCAGAATCACGCGCGCCCCTGTTTTAACGGCCTTTAAAAGCTGAAGCATCAATACCGTATCCAGCATCGAAGCTTCATCGATAATCAATACGTCAAACGACAGCGGGTAAACAGGGTTGAACGCCGGCTGCATTTTAGGCGGGCGCAGTTTCAGCAGGCGGTGGACGGTTTGCCCTTCCAATTTAAGCAGATGGCGGCGGACGTTGTCCGGAGCGTCAAAACTGTTGATTGCACGGTGCAGCGCACGCGCCATATGCGCGGCAGCTTTACCCGTAGGGGCGGCAAGCGCGATATGGGGAAGGCTTCCGTCTCCGCTGCAAATCAGTGCCAACAGTTTGGCAACCGTCGTCGTCTTACCCGTACCGGGGCCGCCGGTAATCACCATAAAAGACTGCAGCAATGCTAAGGCGGCCGCATCGCGCTGTCCTTCGCTGCCCGTGCCTTGAAACCATTTTGCGAGGTTTTGCCGCACACCTGCCGCGTCGGGGGCGGATGTACCGGCTGCCGCCAAGCGTTTTATCTCGACCGCCAAATCGTATTCCAACTGCCACATTCTGCCCAAAAACAGTTTTTCCCCTTCCAAAATCAGAGGGGAGGCAGATTCCCCGACCACGGGCTTGAGTGTCGAAAGGAAGGACGCCTCCCCTTTTTTCAAGCGGATAAACGAATGACCGTTCTGCAATGCTTGAAACAGCCGTTCGATATAGGAAGAAAGGGCTTCAGCACCGGAGTCGGTATAGCGTTCCAAAAAACGGATTGCCGCCTGTGCAGCCGCTTGGGCAAATTCATCTGTCTGCCGTTCCATTGTATTCCTTGTCGAAATGCCGTCTGAAGGCGTGGGGCTTCAGACGGCGCGGTGTTGTTTCGGCTGTTTAGGCGTTTGCGCCCTGTTTGGGGTGCAGGCTGCCGTCCTTCATGACCATCACGCGCCCGAAGCGGCCGGCGAGTTCGTCGTCGTGCGTTACGACAACCAAACCTGTTTTCAATTCTGTTTTCAGTTCCAGCATCATATCCAGAACATTCCTTGCGTTTGCCCGGTCGAGATTGCCGGTCGGTTCGTCGGCAAGCAGGCATTTGGGTTGCGTAACCAAGGCGCGCGCAATGGCGGCACGCTGTCTCTCACCGCCTGAAAGTTCGCCCGCGCGGTGCGTCGAACGGTGTTTCAGTCCGACCTTGTCGAGCATCGACATTGCCGTTTCTGCCGCCTCTTCACGGCTTTTTTTGCCGATCAGAAGCGGCATCATCACGTTTTCCAGTGCCGAAAATTCAGGCAGAAGATGGTGGAACTGGTACACGAAACCGAGATGGCGGTTGCGCAAATCACCCAAACGCCGCTGGTTTAAGGCACGCAAATCCTCGCCCATCAGCAGCACCCTGCCTTCAGACGGCATATCCAGCCCGCCCAAAATATGCAGCAGCGTCGATTTTCCGCTGCCCGAAGAGCCGATGATGCCGGTGCTTTCCCCCGCGCGGATTTCCAAATCCAAGCCGTGCAGCACCGGAACATCCAAACCGCCGTCGCGGTAGCGTTTGCCCACGCCTTCGCATTTCAAAATCAACTCACTCATAACGCAAAGCCTCCGCCGGTTGGGTTTTTGACGCGCGCCAGCTCGGGTAGAGCGTGGCAACGAAAGACAGTCCCAAAGAAATGCAGGCAATCAGGGCAACATCGCCCATATCGACATCGCTGGGCAGGTAGTCGATAAAATAAACCTGCGAATTGATGAGGTGGACACCGAGCAGGTTTTCAAAAAACGCCACAACCCTGCCGACGTTCCAACCCAAAAGCACGCCGCAGACCACACCCGCCAGCGTGCCGAAAAAGCCTGAAAACGCGCCCTGCACCATAAAAATCTTCATCACGCCGGCAGGGGAAAGACCCAAAGTCCGCAAAATCGCAATGTCCGCCTGCTTTTCCGTAACCGCCATCACCAACGAAGAGACAAGGTTAAACGCCGCTACGGCGATAATCAGCGTCAGGATGATGAACATCATCCGTTTTTCCAACTCGACCGCCTCAAAATAGCTTCGGTTGCTGAACGTCCAATCACGTACCCAAACCGTGTCCCTTTGCGCCTCCGGAATCAGCTTTGCCGTCAAGGCGGGAGCGTTTTGTGGGTCGGCGAGTTTCAGCCGCAGCCCCGCAACTTCCTTATCCAAGCGGTACAGTACGCGCGCGTCTTGGATATGCGTCATCGCCAATGAATTGTCAACCTCGTAAACACCCGTTTTAACCAGACCGACCACGGTAAACTGCTTCAGGCGCGGCACGACTCCGGCAGGGGTAACGTTGCCCTCCGGCGTGATGACGGTAACTTTATTGCCGACTTCCGCCCCCAAAGCCTCCGCCAAGCCGACACCGAGGATAATGTCAAACTCGCCCGGAATCAGATCTTCAAATTTGCCTGCCGGCATTTTGTCGCCGTATTCCACCACTTTGCGCTCTTCAGACGGCAAAATGCCGCGCATCTGCACGCCCCTGATTTCGCCCGCATGGGCCAGCAATGCCTGATTGGAAACATAGGGCGCGATAGCCAAAATACCTTTGCGGTTTTCGGTAAACCGAAGCAGATTGTGCCAATCCGTATCCGTGTTGTCGATATAGCCGATTTCGGCGTGCGGCGCGACATTCAGGAGCTGCCCGCGTATTTCTTTCTGAAAGCCGTTCATAACCGACAAGACGACAATCAGCGCGGTTACGCCCAAGGCGATTCCGGCAATCGAAACCATCGTGATAAACGACATAAAGCCGTTGCGCTTTTTCGCCCTGAGATACCTCAAGCCTATCCAAGCCTCTAGAGAAAACATAACGCTACCTTAAAAATGTCTGCAAACGTGCCGCCCCGGACGGCGGTTTGGGGGCGGCGGTAAAAGTTCATTGTACCGTAAAACCCCGGCAGCGTCCGAACGGCAGGCTGTGCAAATAAAGACGCAGTATGTGACAAATTCGGAAAAACAGGGCGGAAAACTTGCACAACGTGCCGAACTGCCCTATCCTTCTCTTGAAACAAAACCTTTTCTTTAAGGAAAACAATGAATATCAGGAAAATCTCCGCTTTGTGTGCTGTTGCCGTTTTTACTGTTTCGACAGCCTATGCCAAAGAAATCAAAATCGATGCCAACAACACGCCTTATTCCGAAGCCGACGCGCAAAAGCTGGCGGCAACGGCAGTCGGCATGGGTGTTAAGGAACCCGTCAGCCTGAACGGCGGCAGCGGCAGCATTACCGTGTCCGGCAGCAGCGCGACGCAGTGCGTGTTCAAAGTCGGCAACGGAGGCGCGTTGCAGATTCAAGGGCTCAACTGCAAGTAAACCGTCCGGAAAAATGCCGTCTGAAGGCTTCAGACGGCATTTTGCATTGGCGGCGTTACGCCCCGCCTTCTTTAATCAGGCGGCGTTCGTACACCGCCTGCGCCAGCGTTCCCGCATCGACATATTCCAATTCGCCGCCCAAGGGGATGCCCTGCGACAGCCTGCTGACTTTGTAAGGCAGGTTTTTAAAAAACTCGGACAGGACATACGCCGTCGCATTGCCTTCTGCGGTAAAGGCGGTTGCAATAATGATTTCTTCGATTTCTTCTTTTTTCAGCCGTTCGGCGAGCTTATCCAATGCGATGGCCGATACGTCCATTCCCAGTGCCGTATTGATTTGCCCCATCAGGACGAAATACAGCCCGTCGTGGCAATTTGCCGCTTCCATATTCGACACATCGGCAGGCATATGCACCACCATCAGCCGCCGCCCGTCGCGTGTTTCATCGGCACAAATATCGCACAATCCGCCTTCGCAAAACGTGTTGCACCTCGCGCAATGGTGAACCTGCTTCAATGCCGTCTGCAAGGCATCCACCAGCTCTTCAGCCTCTTTGCGCTTGTGCTGCAACAGATAGTACGCCATCCGCTGTGCCGATTTCGGCCCGACGTTGGGCAATACTTTCAGCGCACCGATCAGCCTTTGGAAGGCATCTTGCTTTTTGGAATTCATCATACTCCGCCATATGGGAAAACGGTCGGAATATTCCGACCGTTATATCGAATATAGAAAACCGGAAATTACTGGCCGTCATTTCCGCCAACAGACTGAGCACCTTTGGTCTGTTTGATTTTGCCGTTGAAATAGCGGATCAGCAGATCGAAGGTATTGGCAGACTGCTGTTGCGCCAAAGCCTGTTTTGCAGAAGGAAGCCTGGTGGCGATATCATCCGGCGGGGTTACAGCCTGTACTTCGACAATCACGGGAGCCGGCAGGCCGGTCAGTCTGACATAGGCGGGTTTGCCGTTTGCCGGTTTTGCTTTCAGCAGTTCCGTATAAGATTCGGGCGGCATGGACTGCCTTGCCTGCTGCGCGCCCAAAACGGACACTTCCGACCATTTCACATCAACTGCCTTGCCTCTGCTCAACTGCGCCAGCGTTTCTTTTGCCTTGTTTTCGGCAAGTTTGGCGGCTTCGGCGCGGATATAAGCCTGACGCACCGCGTCTTTGGCTTCGGCAAACGGCAGGGTTTTCTCTTCGCGGACTTCTTTGGCGCGGACGACCCACGCGGTTTCATTATTGATAGACAATACTTCGGAATTGTGTTTTTTCTTCAATACGTCGTCGCTGAATACGGCATTGATCAGGTTTTCAGGCAGTCCGGACATTTGCGCGTCCTGCCTGCTCAGCCAAGTTTCTTGGGTTTCGACTTTCAAACCGCTGTTTTTGGCGGCTTCGTCAAGCGAGGAAGGATGGTTGAACGCGTCATCGCCCAGCTTTTCTTTTGCCTTATTGAAGTCGGCAACCGCTTTTTTCATTTTCAACTCATTCTCGACAGCGACTTTTTCCTTTTCGAAAGAAGGTTTTTCCCCTTCTGCGGGCAGACGTGCCATACGTTCTTCATACGCATTTTTCACTTCTGTTTCGCTGACGGTCTGTTTATCTGCAAAGTCTTTTAGATTCAATGCGACATATTCCAATTTGACCGCTTGAGGAAGCAGGTAGTCTTTTTTGTTTGCATTATAAAATTTCTGTAAATCCGCATCGGCTGCTTTTACTTGTCCGATAAATTCGTCGGGG
Organism: Neisseria sp. SLRRB23; assembly: GCF_050896295.1. Taxonomy (NCBI): domain Bacteria; kingdom Pseudomonadati; phylum Pseudomonadota; class Betaproteobacteria; order Neisseriales; family Neisseriaceae; genus Neisseria; species Neisseria sp. SLRRB23. Next base: position 50,337 of record NZ_JBPBFH010000007.1, on the reverse strand, counting down.
TTAAAAGTATGCGAACGGATGGTACGGTTAACCTGGGTCAGTTTGACCAGTTGCTCCGCCTGGGCATCGCTGACCAAGACACCGTTTTGAACGAGGTTTACCAAATTCTGCAATGCGAATTGGTCACGGATTTCCTCGACGAACTGGTCTTCCGACATATGGCGTTGCGAAAGGTACTGGCTCAAAAGGGCATGGCTGAATTTCCCGCTTGCATCGTGAAAATTAGGATCGTCTACAATAATCTGTTTGATTTGTTCCTGGGAAACGGAAATACCCATCAGTTTTGCACCTTGTTTCAGATAGGCGCGTTGCAGCAGGGATTGGAATACGGCATCGCGTGACGGGCTGCCGCCGGCAGTCTGTTCATTTTGCATGGCGGCATTAATCGAATGATCGCTGATTTTTTCGTCTCCGACTTGGACGATGTAGTCGGAACCCGGGTGTGAAACCGTGCTGACGCCGAAACCGACAAAAGTTAATGCAATCAGGCCTAATAAGACTTGGGCGGGTGTTCTGTATTTTTCGATGGAATGGAACATATTTTCAGATCGGAATATGGAATGGGGTTGGGAAATATAAATTCCGTATTGTAACGGTTTTTATACGCGTCTGCACGAAGGCTTAATTAACGTTTGAATATCTCTCGATAAGATTCATCGCTGAAGCCGATATGAACCTTTCCGCCGTATTCCAGTACAGGACGTTTGATAAGGCTGGGCATTTCGGACATTATCCTGACCGCACCTTCCTTTGAGGACAGGGCCTCCTCCTGCATCAGTGCATCAAGTTTGCGCCATGTGGTCCCCCGTTTGTTGAGCAGTATCTCCAAAGGCACCTGCTCCAGCCACAGGCGGATTTCCGCTTCGGAAGGCGCCTGTTTTTTAAAATCCCGAAATTCAAATTCCATACCATATTCGGCAAGCCAGCTTTGGGCTTTTTTGACTGTGTCGCAATTTGGGATGCCGTGAAGGACTATCATTTGGAAACCTTTTGCCTGAAATAATAAAACCGATATTTTACTATAAGTGTCTGAAAATTTGCCCGTCTGTTTCAGACGGCAAGGGGATTATGTTACAATCTGAAAATTCAACAAATTTAATCTATTGTTCAATATAAGGTTTTACCCATAATGATTTCTACCAACGGCATTACCATGCAATTCGGCGCGAAGCCGCTGTTTGAAAACGTATCCGTAAAATTCGGCGAAGGCAACCGCTACGGCCTGATCGGCGCGAACGGTTCGGGCAAATCCACCTTCATGAAAATCCTCGGCGGCGATTTGGAACAGACCGCCGGTGAAGTCGCAATTGAAAACGGCGTGCGTTTGGGTAAATTGCGTCAAGACCAGTTTGCCTACGAAGACATGCGCGTGCTGGACGTGGTGATGATGGGTCACACCGAAATGTGGGCGGCGATGACCGAGCGTGATGCGATTTACGCCAATCCCGAAGCCACCGAAGACGACTACATGAAAGCCGCCGAACTGGAAGCCAAGTTCGCCGAATACGACGGCTACACCGCCGAAGCGCGCGCTGCCGAATTATTAAGTGGCGTGGGCATTTCCGAAGATTTGCACAATGCGACCATGGCAGAAGTTGCCCCTGGCTTCAAACTGCGCGTATTGCTGGCGCAAGCCCTGTTCTCCAAACCGGATGTATTGCTCTTGGACGAACCAACCAATAACTTGGACATCAATACCATCCGCTGGCTGGAAGGCGTATTGAACCAATACGACTCCACCATGATCATCATCTCGCATGACCGTCACTTTTTGAACGAAGTCTGCACCCACATGGCGGATTTGGACTACAACACCATCACCATCTATCCGGGCAACTACGACGACTATATGCTCGCTTCCGCCCAATCGCGCGAACGCGCCCTGAAAGACAACGCCAAAGCCAAAGAGAAACTGCAAGAGCTGCAAGAGTTCGTCGCCCGCTTCTCTGCCAACAAATCCAAAGCCCGTCAGGCAACCAGCCGTCTGAAACAGGCAGACAAAATCAAATCGGAAATGGTCGAAGTCAAACCTTCCACCCGTCAAAACCCGTATATCCGTTTTGAAGCCGATGAAAAAGCCAAGTTGCACCGTCAGGCAGTGGAAGTTGAAAAACTGGCCAAACGTTTTGAAACTCAGTTGTTTAAAAACCTGAACTTCATCCTTGAAGCAGGCCAACGCCTTGCCATCATCGGCCCGAACGGCGCAGGTAAATCTACCTTGCTCAAACTCTTGGCCGGCGCGTACAACCCCGAATATTCAGACGGCCTCTTGCCGGACGAAGGCAGCATCAAATGGGCGGAAAAAGCCAGTGTCGGCTACTATCCGCAAGACCATGAAAACGACTTTGATGTCGATATGGACCTGAGCGAATGGATGCGCCAATGGGGTCAGGAAGGCGATGACGAACAAGTCATCCGNGGTACTTTGGGTCGCTTGCTCTTCGGCAGCAACGATGTCGTGAAAAAAGTGAAGGTTCTCTCAGGTGGCGAAAAAGGCCGTATGCTTTACGGCAAACTGCTGCTGTTGAAACCCAATTTCTTAGTCATGGACGAACCGACCAACCATATGGACATGGAAAGCATCGAATCCTTGAACATGGCGCTGGAAAAATACAACGGCACACTGATTTTCGTCTCCCACGACCGTCAGTTCGTTTCCTCCTTGGCAACCCAAATCATCGAATTGGACGGCAAAGGCGGATATGAACACTACTTGGGCGATTACGAAAGTTACTTAGAGAAAAAAGGCGTAGCATAAACGCACAAAATACCCTCCGGTTGAAACAATGCCGTCTGAAGCCTCTTCAGACGGCATTATTGATAACTTTAAAATAGGAAGCATATGCAGACTTATCTCGTCGGCGGTGCCGTCCGTGATTATCTTTTGGGCTTGCCCGTCAAAGACCGCGATTGGGTGGTCGTCGGCGCAGACGCACAAACCATGCTGGCGCAAGGCTTCCAGCCTGTTGGCAAAGACTTTCCCGTGTTCCTTCATCCCGAAACGCACGAAGAATACGCCCTCGCCCGCACCGAACGCAAAACCGCCAAGGGCTATGCCGGTTTCAGTTTCCACGCCGACAAAGATGTTACGCTGGAGCAGGACTTGATGCGCCGTGACCTGACCATCAACGCAATGGCGCAGAATTCAGACGGCCTCATCATCGACCCTTTCGGCGGACAACAGGATTTAAAGGCAGGCATTTTGCGCCACGTTTCCCCTGCCTTCGTCGAAGACCCCGTCCGCATCCTGCGCACNGCCCGCTTTGCCGCGCGCTACGGCTTTGAAATCGCCGAAGAAACCATAAAGCTGATGCGGAAAATGGTGGAAAACGGCGAAGCGNACGCTTTAGTCGCCGAACGCGTCTGGCAGGAATTGGCGAAAGGTTTGATGGAGAAAAATCCCCGTAGGATGATTGAAGTGTTGCGCGAATGCGGCGCGCTCAAAGTCTTGCTGCCCGAAGTCGATGCCCTCTTCGGCGTGCCGCAACGAGCCGACTATCATCCCGAAATCGACAGCGGTATCCATACCCTGATGACGTTGCAACGCGCCGCCGATATGGGTCTGACGTTACCCGAACGCTACGCCGCCCTGCTGCACGATTTGGGCAAAGCCAAAACGCCGTCCGACATCCTGCCGCGCCACCACGGACACGACCTCGCTGGCGTCGAACCCGTACGCGAAGTCAATCAGCGGCTGCGTGCGCCGAAATATTGCGCCGAGCTTGCCGAACTTGTCTGCCGTTGGCACATTATTTTCCACCAAGTCGGACAGCTTAAAAACCGAACCATTCTGAACGTTTTGAAAAAAACCGACGCTTTCAGACGACCCGAACGCTTCTCCGCTGCCTTAAACGTCTGCATTGCCGATACGCAAGGTCGTCTGAACCGCGAACACACGCCCTACCCGCAACGCGCGCACTGGCTCGCCCTGCTCGAAGCCGCCAATCAGGCGGATTCGGGTAAAATCGCCGCCGAATGCCGCGCGCAGGGAAAAGCGCACCTTATCGCCGAAGAAATCGATCGGGCGCGACTGACAGAAATTACCCCATTGCAAAAAGCGTTTCGGACGGAGCAAGAAAAGACAGAAAAACATTAAAATGCACAATATGGCTACTTTGAGAATTTTGAGGACGATACCCAATCCAAGCTTTGCAACAGCTGCTGCCATATCCGCTATAATTCACTCTTCAGCCATTCCGTTCCCAACATAAAATCATGACCCTACAAACCGATTTATTGTCTAAAATCAACAATGAAGATTACCAACGCCTCATTCTCAAACACAGCTCGGAATTTAGCGACGGCGAAATCCGCCTATTGAACGAAATCCTTGAAAAATTTACCTTCGACGTCGTTCAAGCGCAGGCATTGGCGCAGGCGGTAATGCAGCAAGTCCGCTTCGACCCCAACGCCTATCACATCGACAGCGACGACGAAGACACCACAGGCATCTGCCCCCACTGCATCAACCCGCCCATGCCGCCCCTGCGCGATTACCTCGTTTGGCGCGAAACGCGCGGATAAAACGCTTTTGACCGTTATCTTTTCAATGCCGTCTGAAACGCCGCCGACCGTTCAGACGGCATACCCGACAAAGGGAACACTATGCTGCAAACCGACAACCTAACCGCTGCCCAGCCCCAGCGCATCATTACCGCCCAAAGCATCTCCTCACAAGAAGAGTTGATCGAACGCGCCCTGCGCCCTAAAACGCTGGACGACTATATCGGGCAAGACAAAGCCAAAGAACAGCTCGCTATCTTCATCCAAGCCGCCAAAAAACGCGGCGAAGCCCTAGACCACACCCTGCTCTTCGGCCCGCCCGGACTGGGCAAAACCACATTGGCACACATCATCGCCAAAGAGCTGGGCGTCAACCTGCGCCAAACCAGTGGCCCCGTCCTTGAGCGCGCAGGCGACCTTGCCGCCCTTCTGACCAACCTCGAGCCGCACGACGTATTGTTCATCGACGAAATCCACCGCCTCAGCCCTGTTGTCGAAGAAATCCTCTACCCCGCGCTCGAAGACTACCAGCTCGACATCATGATAGGCGAAGGCCCTGCCGCCCGTTCCGTCAAAATCGACCTTCCACCCTTCACGCTCGTCGGTGCAACCACCCGCGCAGGTATGCTGACCAACCCTCTGCGCGACCGTTTTGGCATCGTTGCCCGCTTGGAGTTTTATCAAAATCAAGACCTTGCCACCATCGTCAGCCGTTCCGCACAATTACTGCAACTCGACATGGGCGAAGAAGGCGCAATGGAAGTTGCCAAACGCAGCCGCGGCACGCCCCGCATCGCCAACCGCCTGCTGCGCCGCGTCCGCGATTTTGCCGATGTGAAAAACAACGGCGTCATCGATGCCGCCGTCGCCGATGCCGCTTTAAGCATGCTGGATGTGGACGCGCAAGGTTTGGATGTTATGGACAGAAAATTCCTCGAAGCCATCCTGCACAAATTCAGCGGCGGCCCGGTCGGTCTTGACAACGTTGCTGCCGCCATCGGCGAATCAACAGACACCATCGAAGACGTTATCGAACCCTATCTCATCCAACAAGGCTTCCTGCAACGCACCCCGCGCGGCAGAATGGCTACCGAACGCACCTACCTACATTTCGGACTACCGGTCGAAAAATAACGCAATGCCGTCTGAAACAAAGCTACGTTTCAGACGGCATTTTTATTTCAATCATTGCGCAAGATTCAATTTGCCGCTTTTGCCAATTCAACCCTCATAGCATCAATCACCGTCTTATAGTCCGGTTTGCCAAAAATTGCCGAACCTGCCACAAAAGTATCTGCGCCCGCCGCCGCAACGGCGGCAATATTGTCGGTTTTGATGCCGCCGTCCACTTCGATGGCGATGTGCCGCCCGCTTTGTGCTTCGTACCGATCCAGCATCGCCCGCACTTGACGGATTTTTTCAAGGGTGTGCGGGATGAAGCTTTGTCCGCCGAACCCGGGGTTGACCGACATCAGCAAAACCATATCCAGCCTGTCCAACACGTTTTCCAACACATACACGGGCGTTGCCGGATTCAACACCAGCCCGGCCTGACAGCCCATATCACGAATCAGGCTCAAACTGCGGTCGATATGCCGGCTTGCCTCAGGGTGGAAAGTGATGATTGATGCCCCTGCTTTGGCAAACAATTGGATCAGGTCATCCACGGGTTCGACCATCAAATGCACATCAATCGGCACACACGCATACGGTTTTAATGCCGCGCAAACCATCGGGCCGAAGGTTAGATTCGGTACATAATGGTTGTCCATCACGTCAAAATGAATCAAATCCGCACCTGCCGAAATAACATTCGCAACCTCTTCCCCGAGGCGTGCAAAATCAGCCGACAAAATACTGGGTGCGATACGGTAAGTAGTCATGTTTTTTTCCTTCACTATCCTTTTAGGGATTTATTCCGCCGTTATGGCTGCCTGAAAACACGCATCAGACGGCATTATTAACAAAAGTTAACTGCGATAATACCATCTTTCACACGTCAATCTAGTATATTTCCTAAAATTTCCAACAAGAGGAAAAGCCGTGCCACTGCCTGATACCAGCCGTTTTGTCAAACCTGTTGCCTCTTTTCTAGGGATAGCCTTGCTTTCCTGCCAGATTTCCTATGCTGCACCGTCCTATATTTCTCTGAACGATTTTCAACCGAATTGCGATATACGTCGGCTCGGGCTCACTCCGGAACAGCACAATGAATTGCGTAAAATCCGTGCCGCCTTCAAGCTTGCAAATGACAAGGCACGCATAAAAGGAACGCAGTCGGAACTCAGCCGCCGCCAAGTCATTGTCGGAATCATCTCTTCGTATTCGTTTAATCGAGGAGACGCACGCGATTATGTCGAAAACCGCTATTTGTCCAGCATCGATTTTGCGGTGGACGAATTGGAAATCCAACACCGCTTCTTCCATATCCTGACACCGCAACAACAGCAGCTGTGGCTATCCTCCTGTCTCAAATAATTCCTAAAAAACTTACAGCACCCGTTGTTCCGGCAGCCTGCCCGCCCAGTCGCATGCAAACTGCCAGGCAGAACGTCCCGAACGGTTGCCCCTCATCTGCGCCCACTGCAATGCCGCAATCCTTGCGGTTTCATCATACGGCACGCCAAAATCTTCCAGCCAATTTTGCACTGCCGCCAGATAATCGTTTTGATCGAACGGATAAAAACTGAGCCACAACCCGAAACGGTCCGATAGGGATACTTTTTCTTCTACCGCTTCTTTCTGATGGATTTCCCCCCGCATCCCCGTCGTACCGGCATTCTCGTCCAAGTACTCCGGCATCAGATGCCGTCTGTTGGAGGTCGCATAAACTAAGACGTTGGCGCAACGCTGCGATAAACCGCCGTCTAACGCGGTTTTCAATGCCTTATATGTTTCATCACCGCTTTCAAACGACAAGTCATCGCAAAATACGATAAACTTTTCCGGACGCTCTTTTAAAAGCGTCAACAGGTAAGGCAGGCTGACCAAATCGCTTTTATCGACCTCGATCAAGCGCAACCTCTTGTCCGCATATTCGTGCAGCAATGCTTTGACGAGTGATGACTTGCCCGTTCCTCGTGCACCGCTCATCAATACGTTGTTTGCAGGTCTGCCGGCAATGAATTGTTCGGTATTGCGTACCAGCAAATCGGTCTGCCGGCTGACTCCCGCCAGCCTTGCCAAGGGGAAAACATGAGGATCGGGCAAGTGCTCCAAAACCCCTTTTTTACCCGCACTCTGCCAACGGAATGCCAACGCGTTCCAATCCGTGCGTTCGGGTTCCGGCGGAAGTACGGCATCCAAACGCCGTAAAACGGAATAGGCTTTGTCAAGAAATTCGTTTAATTCCATACCTGCCTCATTTTTCAGCATATCTTTGTGCCATCAGGCGTTCGACCGTGTCAACGGTTGCCTGTGTGTTCGGATCGATTTCAATATTGACTTGGTCGCTGGTTTGCCTGCTGCCGAAAAGCGTCCGCTCCAAGGTTTCCGGAATCAGATGTACGCAAAAACGCGTCTTTTCGACTTCTCCGACGGTCAGGCTGCAACCGTCCAAACCGACAAATCCTTTGGTCAGGATATAAGGACTGAGTGCGGTTGGGAGCTCGAACCAAACCGTACGGTTAAACCCGTCCTGTTCGATTTCGACAATACGCACGGTTGTCATGATATGCCCACTCATAAGGTGTCCGCCGATTTCGTCGCCGAAACGCGCCGCCCGCTCAATGTTGACGCAATCGCCTTCTTTCAGTAGTCCCAAATTGGTTTTTGCCAATGTCTCCGCCATCAAATCAAAGCTGACGCGGTTTCCTTCTATTTCGGTAATGGTCAGGCAGCAGCCGTTATTGGCAACCGATGCGCCGCGCTGCAGGTTTTCTGCCGCCGCCGCCTCTTGCGGAAGCTCGACATTATAAGTGTGAAATGTCGACGACGGACGGTGGACTTTTATCAGTTTGCCCAAGCCTTGAACAATGCCGGTAAACATATTCCGATTTTCCTCTATCAATTCGAAGGGCTGAAATTGTAACACTTCCCCAAACAAAATGCCGTCTGAAAGAGTTTCAGACGGCATCAGTTTTTTATTTGCTTCTAAGCCATGGCACATACCCAGTCGGGTAGTACGGTTTTGCCTTTGCTTAATGCGGCCAGGCGTTGCTTACCATATTTTTCAAACAGTAACTCTACTCCGCTTTGCAGACGTAAAACCAAGCCCGTGGGCGTATCCAATTTGATAAAGTCGATACCCCGCCCTATCAGCTTCTCGATTACGGAATAAAAATCAGATTTTTCCTGCCGGTTTAAAAACCACGTATTCAGGCTCAACCACCGTCCTCCCTGCAAACCCGATTCAGAATCGAAGTCTGCGCGTATCTGTACCAGACGGTCGTCGGAGAAATGCAGTTCGATGTTGCCGTAGAGCCAAATGTTCCATCCTTTTTTTACCAGCAGCCCCTCGGGTACGCACTCAGGGGCGGGAAACATCTGCAATATCATTTCCGCAGTCTGCCCGATTTCCAGATAATCAAACCGTCCGGCAGACAAGAAATCGTACATATCGATGGAAATTGGAAAATGGTAACGCATGACAAAACCACATAAAATCGATTTATGCGATTATTTCATGTTTTTGTAAGAAGATAAATAAGAATTACTATTATTTACTGAGGACGCAAATCCGTATGCGTGTTCAAATCAATGAAATGCTCATTGACTTCAAATTTCACCGAACGCGCCCTTTGTTGCTGCAACCAGCTTCTAAGCGTCTTCATCCCTGAAAATAAATAAGGAATCGCGCTTTGAAGAATCTGCGGGCGGATGTACATGATGTTGTAGTGCATGGTTACCGGTGTTTCCACATAAAATGCATTACATAACGGCGTACGCTTTGATACGGTTTCAAACCTTGCCACCAAATCATCTGGAAGATACGGCATATCGCATGGCACAACCAGAAGCCAGTCGGCCGTTGCCAGCTGTAAATCGTTCGCGGCAGTACACAAAGCCGAAAGCGGGCCGAAATGCTGCCACTGCCGTGCGTCCGGAAAAATATGCGGGCTCCTTCGAGCATACTCTTCCAAATTCCGGTTGGTGCTGATAGCAATATGGCTGACCTGGGGCCTGATTTTGTCAATGACATGGTCAATCAGTGCTTTGCCATCCAAAAGTACGAGCCCTTTGTCTTCTCCCCCCATGCGGCTTGCCTGACCGCCTGCCAATATCAGTGCAAAAGTTTTTACCGAGGGCGTCCTTTTGGAGAAATTGAAGGTTTTCATGATTACAGCTTGTTGTTCCCAATATTTTTAGAATAAATCTGATATAGACATTTAATAAATTCATATTGTTTGAATTTTATCATAACCTGATTTAACACTGGAAGCGATGACGATTAAGTTTTTCTTAACCAATTCTTTCTGAGCAGTTGTCTCTAATCCGAAAGAATGATATTGTTGACATAATTTTAAAATAATTTTCTCAAAGCATGATACTGTCATCCAGATTTTCAGACGGCATCAGCCTTTCCCTGCGCCTGAAACTTCTGACCGGTTTATGGGTCGGATTGGCGGCATTGTCCGTCGTATTAACGTTGATGCTCTCTTTACGCTTGGAAAATGCCGCCTCCGTCATTGAAGAAGCCGGAAACTTGAGGATGCAGGCATACCGTCTGGCCTACATGGCCGACGAAGGATCTCCCCGCTCACAAATAGACAATCAGGTTGCCGAATTTGAAAAAAGCCTGAAGCGTATTTCGCAAAGCGATGCAATCCACCCGCTGATTCCTTCGGACACCCCTCTTGCTTATGATTTGATACAATCCATGCTGATTATAGATTGGCAGGCACACATTCTCCCCCCGCTCCAGTCCTATCGGCGACCTACTCAGGTCGATCTCTACCGCTTTGCCGGAAACATCGAACTATTTTTGCAGGCATTGGAAAATGCCAACGAAAAAAACACATGGTGGCTCAGGCATTTTCAATGGGCAATTATGCTGATGACGCTGGTGTCGTCTGTACTGATGCTGTTTTGGCACCAGATTTGGGTTATCCGGCCGCTGCAGGCGTTAAGGGAAGGTGCGGAACGCATCGGACGGAGGTGTTTCGATATTCCCGTTCCCGAAGGCGGTACGCCGGAATTCAAACAGGTCGGGCGTTGTTTCAATCAAATGGGCGGCAGGCTGAAAATTTTATATGATGACTTGGAAGGACAAGTCGCCGAGCAGACACGCAGTCTCGAAAAACAAAATCAAAACCTGACCCTGCTATATCAAACTACGCGGGACCTGCACCAATCCTACATACCGCAACAGGCTGCAGAACATTTTCTAAACCGCATCCTGCCCGCCGTGGGAGCCGACTCCGGCAGAGTTTGTTTGGACGGCGGATCCGATGTTTATGTCTCCATTCATCATGCGGATTGCGGCACAGCAGCTTCGGATTTGGGGAAGTACCATGAGGAAACCTTCCTCATCGAGTACCAGAACGAAACATTGGGCAGGCTGTTGCTCAGCTTTCCAAACGGCATTTCTCTTGATGAAGACGACCGCATCCTGCTTCAAACACTAGGCAGGCAATTGGGCGTATCGCTCGCCAGCGCGAAGCAGGAAGAAGAAAAACGCCTGCTTGCGGTATTACAGGAACGCAACCTGATTGCGCAAGGATTACATGACAGCATCGCACAAGCATTAACGTTCCTGAACCTGCAGGTACAGATGTTGGAAAGTGCCTTTGTCGAAGGAAAAAAAGAAGAAGCTGCGGAAAACATCAGTTTTATCAAAACAGGTGTACAAGAATGTTATGAAGATGTCCGCGAACTACTGCTCAACTTCCGTACCAAAATCAGTAATAAAGAATTTCCCGAAGCCGTTGCCGACCTATTCGCCCGCTTTACACAACAAACCGGGATAACGGTCGAAACTGCCTGGGAAAACGGTTCGTTCCTGCCTCCTCAGGAAGAGCAGCTCCAAATGATTTTTATCCTGCAAGAAAGCCTTTCCAATATCCGAAAACACGCCCGTGCCACCCATGTTAAATTCAGACTGATTAAACAGGATGAAAGGTTTACAATGACCATTCAAGACAACGGACAGGGTTTCGACACGGAAAACATTGGAGAGCCTTCGGGCAGCCATGTCGGACTGCATATCATGCAGGAGCGTGCCAAACGTATCCGCGCCGTATTGAAAATCCATTCCCAACCCCAACAAGGAACTACCGTCTCATTGACGGGTGCATCTGAAGAAAGCTTGAAATGACCATTAAAATTATTCTGATAGACGACCATACCCTTTTCCGCAGCGGCATCAAGGCACTTTTGTTACGCCAACATGATTTTGAGGTCATCGGCGAAGCTTCCGACGGACTTTCCGGCATTAAAATGATCAGCCAGCTTCAACCCGATGTCGTCCTGCTTGACCTTGATATGCCCGGTATGAACGGACGCGAGGCACTCTCCCAAATCATCAGCATCAATCCGCAACAGGCAGTCATCATGCTGACCGTTTCCGAAGACAGCGACGACCTTACCGAATGTATGCGTATCGGCGCACGCGGTTACCTGCTGAAAAACATCAACGCCGACTTTCTTCTCGAAAGCATACGCAAAGCCGCCGATGGCGATAATGTATTCTCTCCCGAAATGACTGCCAAACTCGTCCGCAGCCTGATTTCCCCCCAACCCGCACAAGGAACTCAGGCACTTTCCTCCCTTACCCCCCGAGAGATGGAAATCCTAGGTTACCTTGCAGCAGGACACAGTAATAAAATTATTGCACGCCACCTCAACCTTGCCGAATCCACCGTCAAAGTTCACGTTCAAAACCTGCTCCGCAAACTCAATCTCAGCAGCCGGGTTCAAGCCGCCGTTTATGCCATCCATCATAATGTCCCCCAGCCTGTATTGGAGTAAGGCAGGTTCAGACGGCATCGGGTCAGGAAAAAAGCAATGCACCCCTTTGACGGGGTGCAATATATAAGGGACGGCATCCGGTGTACCGTCCCTTTAAGTACGCTATTACCGCCGTAACCCGGACGGAATGGCTTAGGCGGTTTATTTCCAAGAATATTTCACACCCACGGTACGTACCAGTTGAAACCTTGCCAACAATCATCGTTGATGTGGGGCATAATCCTCATGCTGCTAAATATTTATCTGAAAAATTGACCGCACTTAAACATAGCATAGAGGGCAAAATGATTGCCGTATGTGGGATGCTCAAAGATAAAGATGCAAATGGGGTATTTGCGCATTTAACGTCTATTATTGATGAACGGCGATGTTGTTTTAGTCTTTGGATCTTTCCACACCGTAGCCGAATTTTGGGCTGTGGCGAAATAAAATTTATCATTAAAACAAAGGGCTGATATTTAAAATCAGCCCTTTGTCTTTTTAAAAGGGGATTATCTCCCCAGATTAATGATTACCAATGATAGCCAACACCGACACCCGCTGAATAATCCTTACTGGTATTTGCCGTACCGACAAATTTTACAACGGTTTTCCCATTATCAGACATTCTTGAATAGCTAACTGCCACAGCTGAAAAGCCTGCAGAAAAACCACTACCCGCAGCAAACATTGATTTACCTGGAATAGTCGATTGTGGTAATGCAGCCGCAGCAGCGATTGTTGCACTTAATCCATTTACGCGTTTATCAAGTTTATTAACGCGATTTTCAAGATGATGAATGCGTTGGTCCATAATACGGATTTCTTGTGGTTTCATTCCAGTTGGACCTTGAGGACCGACTGGACCTATATCACCTTTATCACCTTTATCACCCTTATCACCTTTGGTGCCTTGGATACCTTGCTCGCCTTTATCGCCTTTAGGACCTGTTGCTCCAGTATTACCTTTATCGCCTTTATCACCCTTGGTGCCTTGGATACCTTGCTCGCCTTTGTCGCCTTTAGGACCTGTTGCTCCAGTATCACCTTTATCACCTTTATCACCTTTAGGGCCTTGTGCGCCAGCTGCACCATCTTGTCCAGCAGGACCTTGAAGACCAGCAGGACCGGTATCACCTTTAGGACCTTGGGGGCCAGCTACACCAGGAGTGCCTTGAGGACCAGCAGGTCCAGTTTCACCTTGAGGGCCTGGTGCACCAGCTGCGCCATCTTGTCCAGCAGGACCTTGAGGACCAGCAGGACCGGTATCACCTTTAGGGCCTTGTGCGCCAGCTGCGCCATCTTGTCCAGCAGGACCTTGAGGACCAGCAGGACCGGTATCACCTTTAGGACCTTGGGGGCCAGCCACACCAGGAGTGCCTTGAGGACCAGCAGGTCCAGTTTCACCTTGAGAGCCTGGTTGGCCATTTGTAATAGTTGCAGTCGTTGTGCCATCGCTGTCTGTTATAGTAATGGTATGCGAACCATCACTATTAGTGGCGACTTTCGCTGAAACTTTTGTTCCTGCATTACCCGTTGTATTTTTCACACTAGAGCCTACAAAAATAAAGTCACCGTTGGAATCTTTACGTTTTTCTGCATATAAACCATCCCCAAAATCCATACGTAAGCCGTTAGCAAGGAAGTTTTCAACAACTGTACTCCCAATTGCTGGAGATGTGGTTGCGCCTTCAGTTGCTTTCGCACCACCGCTGTAGAAAGATACTCGCGGAATAAAGCTGTAAAGTTGGGATCCGTTGATTGCATCGGTGCTCTCTGCTGAAATTAAGCCTGGCGCAACGTGTTGGATTCGGCGAGTTTGTGTTTCATTACCTACGCTAAATACACCTACAACATTTGTGCCACCTGCAAAATTAGCAAAATTTTTAACCGTACTTCCAGTCGTGTAATAGCCAATATCTTGAGACGTGTAGGTATTATCAGTACCCTTTGAATAATTTGAAGTAGATACTGTGGTTGCATTACTGCCTATTGCTACACTATTTGCAATGCTTGCATTTGCTTGATAACCCAAAGCCAAAGATCGTTCTTCTAAAGCTTGGCTTTCATTTCCAAGTGCTGCTGCATTGGCTTTCTTGGCTTTAGATTTTTTACCTATAGCAATTGCATTACTGACTTCTAATACATCATCTTCAGAATTGGCTCCTTCGCCAATAGAAATATTTTCATTGCCTTTGAGTTTATTACCTGATTTTTTACCAAGTGCAATGTTGTTATTGCCTTTAACATCTTTTCCGGCATCTTCACCGCCAGCAAAGTTGCTATTGCCAGTAACTTTCTGACCCGCAGATTTACCCATAGCAACATTGTTATCACCTGTAACTTCATTTCCAGCTTCATGGCCTGCCGCATAGTTACTATTACCTGTTACTTTTTTACCTGCTTCGGCACCTGCTACAAAGTTACTATTACCCGTTACTTTATTACCACTGTAATAACCAAGGGCGGTATTGGCGTTTCCTGTTACTTCTTTTCCTGATTCTTTACCTAAAACAACGTTGCTTTCACCTTTGATCCAACTACCAGAATTGACGCCAGCCGCAAAGTTATCTTGACCAGCAATCCATCTTCCCGCACTATATCCAAAAGCGATATTGTGCTCTGCACCATCTACAGTACCTTTATCTTTTGTCTCAGTTAAATTGCCATCGGCATCATAGATATTTTCCCAATCATGACCAACATAATTCCCTGCATTTTCAGCAAAGGCAAGGTTGAAGTTACCAACCACGTTGCTACCAGCCGCCTTGCCAAAGGCCATATTGTTCCATCCTTTAGATTGACCATATTTGTCATCAGCTGTTGTTGCGCTCGCATTTTTTATAAAGCCATCAACATTTTGCCCTGCACTTAAACCAAAAGCATAGTTGTAATTCCCTTTTACATTTTGACCTGCGTTTTGACCGATTGCGACATTATAACTACCCGTTGTATCATGGCCTGAATCTTGCCCTGCCATAAAGTTATTATTACCAGATACGCGCCATCCTGCACTAGGTCCTAAAGCGTAGTTGTAGGAGCCTGTTGTGTATTGACCAGCTTTATAGCCTGAAAAGAAGTTATAATTTCCGCTGGTATTTGAACCAGCTCCTTGTATTAAAGAAATGTTATGACTACCACTTATATCTTGTCCTGCCTCTAAACCAGTGGCAAAGTTGTGATTTCCTGAAATAGTTCTCCCTGCACTTTCTCCAAAAGCAATGTTATGTGAACCTGAAACCTTAAATCCAGATAACTTACCAAAGGCAAAGTTACTTGTTCCAGTTAATTGATGACCAGCTTGTTCTCCATAAGTAAAGTTATAGTTTCCAGAGTTACCATCTCCTGCGTTAGAACCAAATGTAAAATTATATTTCCCATGAGTTCTTCTACCAGATAAGTTTCCACCAAAAATAAAGTTATATTCAGAATTTCCACTGGAGTTGTAACCAGCTGTATCACCAAAAGTAAAAATATATTTACCACCATAAGACTCTTGTCCAGCGTTTCTGCCGATAGCTATGCCATAATCCCAATAGTGATGATCGCCTTCTCCAATAACTATTCGATGTGTACCGCCAACAACACCTGCATTACCTAACACAAGAGTATTATTAGCATTCCAGTTTGTTGCAGTGCCTGCAATAATCGTATTTGTGTCACCAATCTGTGTTATTACCCCAAACGAATAATTACTCCACAAAGCCAAAGCAATTAGAGAATAAGAAAAAGAAGTTTTTGTATTCATAATAAAAAATCGTATAAAAGAAGAATTTCTTACGACAGAAGAAAATTGACTAGATCGAACAGATAGATCCTTATCCTTTCTGTCACCAAACAACAGGAAAAGAGAAGTACTACATTAAATTTTAGTGAGGGATTGGGATTTTAATTTTTCGATGTGTAACATAGTTACACATCCCCCTGTAGTACTACAGGGCGTTTACACGCCCTGATTATTCTCTTTGTTATTCATTATTTCCAAGAATATTTCACACCCACGGTGCCTTGATAACCTTTGTGTCGGTTGCTATCGAAGGATTTTTCATAGCGAGCATCTGCATAAAGGTAAGTGTTTTCACTTAAGGAGAATTGAGAACCTAAGCCTAATTCCCACCAAGTGCGGGCAAACTTCCCGGCTAATTTGTCCGACCCGATTAATGCGTTGCCCCTTGCTTTAAAATCGTGCCAAATATTACCGGTGAAATAATAGGTGCGCGTGCGTTGCTTATCGTTCGGTTGGTTATGTGCCAAACGGAAACCGACACGGCCGCGCAAACCGTAACCTTTTTGCGAAACGGCACGAGTGCCGTCGTTAAAGTTGCCTAAGCGCAAGTATTGCGCAATCAGTTGCGCTTGCGGCTCTAAAATCCAGCTATCTCCGTTGTTGGTTTTGTCTTTACCTAAGGCGTAAGGGCGGCCGGTTTCCACTGAAAGGGCAGCTCCCCAGCCGTGATTTTTCGCACCTGTACCGTCAACCGCCGAATAACGGTTATTTAACCAAGAAAGCTGCCCCACCAAATCAATGTAAGTGCCGTTTTCATGGTAACGCGTATCGGTTACACCAAGATTAAGTGCGGTAGTTTTTACGTGGGAAGTTAATTTATCTGCAATCACGATGCCGTTTTTAGCGCGGTATTCATCATAGAATTTGCTATGGGAACGTAACGCGCCGAAATACAAGCCGGTAAAACGACGAGTAAGTTTGCCCTCATCATCTTGTTTGGTTTTAACATCAAAATCGTGTCCCACTTGGAAGCCGTACATATTGGTTTTGAAACCAAAACGTTCTTTTCCATCGAGTTTGAGGTGTTTGCCGATTACGCGCCCCCAAGATTGTTTTTCCACATCTTGCCAATAACTACCTTGCCTGTCCCAAGAAAGGGTTTGGTTTTCGCCACGGCGTTGGTGAAGCGTATCCAGCATCGCATAGCCTGATTCCAAGTTTTGACGCGGAACGAGCGTATAAGCCGGCGCGCTTGGCGTGATGATGGTTTTATCTTGATTTGGTGTGGTTAAAGTCCAGAAGTATTCTGTTACACCATTGTCATCTTTATGAGAAACTAATTGTAATTCCCCTGCACCTGCGGTTTTTGCTGTACCGGTAAAGGTTGAACGTGTATTGTAAGCGTAAGGTTTGGTTGCATCCGTAGAATTTATTTCACCGTTTGCTGTTCCTTTGTCATCGCCTAAAACTTTAATAACAGGGACACTACGTTTGTAGCGATCGGCAAGTTCGCCGATTGAGCCATCAATAACATTTTCAGTACCATCTGTTTTAACGGCTTTAACAGTCGTATTACCAGAGGCATCACCGGTAATCGTTAATAAATCTGATTCTGAATGTGCGCCGGAATAATCTCCTGGAGTATCCCATTTGGTGTTTACTTCTAACACACCATTATTACCAACATAATTTCCTTCAATGGTCAGTTTGTCTGCATAGGATTGATTGGCAAGCGTAATGATGCCGCCATTGGTGAAAGTTCCCTTTTCAAATACAGAAGTTGTACCCGATAAAGAAATACCTGTATTAGATAGGGTCAGCCTACCGCCTGATAGCAATGTAGTTCCTTCGGGTGTTTCTAATGATGTGCCTTTTTCAAGGTTAAATGTTGCCTTTGTCAGTTTTATCGTTCCAAGATCTTCTGATTTGAATTCCATTGCGCCATTTGTAATTTTTAGCACAGCATTGGTAATAGGGAGGGGGAAGCGCATTGTAAATGATTTTTCAGTTCCATCTGGATTGATTAATGTACCAGATGCGCCAAAGATCTCTCCTTCAGGAATAGAAACAGTTCCATCAGGAATTGATGATTTATTTGCGCTTTTATCACTGTGTTTATGAATTAATGTAATTTTATAGTCGGTACCTGCTCCAGTCGCATGTTTTGAAGCATCCAGTACCCCACCATTGGCAAGATTCACATCATAAGCGGTCGCACGTTGGACAGCTTCATCGGCTTTCGGTGCTAATTCCCAAGTTGCGTTATGATCAACGACAACATCAAGTTTAGAGCTTAAGCCCGCCCTTGAATGCTGATGCGTCAGGCCGACCGCTTTTGCCTGATTATCCAGCGTAAAAGTAAGATCTGAGGCTTTGGTTTTTGCTAATTTTGTTTCAGCCAACCAACCTTTGTTTGCCGCCCTTGCTTCCGATTGCGCGCCTTTTAATAAAAATTTTGCATTTTCAGCAACAAATTCCCCATTGTTAAACCAGCTGGCGACTTTACCTCCTGCAAAAGATACCGCCAAGCTGTTCACATTCTTGGCATCCGCGACAATCAATGAGGCATTTTCAGAAGTGGTTGAAATTTTGGTATTATTCAACCGCACTTCTTGATCTTTGTTTGGTTCGTTACGGGAAACACTGTCTCTAACAAAAAGATAGCTTACCTTAGTAGAGTAATCTTGCGTATCAAACACAATAGCCGAATTACCTGATGTGATTGTTCCTGTGCTGGTTTCACTATCCGCGATTAAACGGGATTTGGTACCGAATAAACGCACTGTAGCTGAATCTTTTGTTTCTGACGTATCAAGCACCATATTGCCTGTCGAGTTGATTACCGCACCTTTGTAATCATCAGCTTTTGGCGTGTTAGGTAATTCTGGTTTACCAATTTTCAGTGCTGCGGAATGTTTACCATTCGCTTTTACAGTGATTTTGCTGTCTTTTAAATTGGCTTCCGCACCATCACCTGCAATGTAGATACCTACCAAATAATCGCCAATTTTTGCGGTTGATTTATCTTCAACATTGATAGTTAATGATTTTTCAGAATTTAAAATAGGGGTTGAATGAGCGGGTGATTTTCGATAGATCCTAATCCCTGAAAGTTGATGACCGAATGGAGCAGTTGCACCGCTAAAGGTTCGGGAGCCTAGTTTGGTATCTGGAGTATTATCTACTTTGATTGTTGCATCATCTTTTAATGTTAAAACAGTCTTATTTGTACCATTACCCTGATAATCATACCCAACCGCAATGCCATAGGCTGCATTGGAGTCTGGAGACATATTAGGATTTCCTTCACTGGCTAAAGTAACAGCAATATCGGTTTTTCCTTGAATTTCTTCGGTACGATCGCCACGAATAATAATGGCTTTAGGATAAGTGTGTATTGAAGGATTTGCAGGTGTAACCGTGATATTTACATTACCGGTAACAGTATTGGTAGGTTCTGTAACTTCGTGACCAATAGGCGTTTCACCTGAAATCTGTTTATTTTCATTAATACTGGAATATTCAGCTGAAAAAGCTGTTGCAGAAAGAGAAGAAATCAAAATGCTTAAAAGCGTTTTGCGATAGGGAAATGGTTTCATAAGGGAGCCCGTAATTTCAAAACATAAAGATAAGTAAAAATTGATGTCAATCATTTTAATAATGATTAACTCTTTAATAAGGATTAACTCTTATCAAGAGTTTACCCCCCCCCCCGAATATGGCAAGCAAAAAGAATAATCGCCAACATAATAAAAATGCCGTCTGAAACAGGTTCAGACGGCATTGGCTTTCAGACGGCATTTGATGCTTGGAGGTCAGACAACTTGGGTTTGATGCTCGTTCCCTTGACGCTCTCGGATGAAACCCAAACGGTAAACTGTCTCGCCCTGCCCGCTCAGGAATGACCGAACCGCATCGGCATCTTCAGCAGCAACGATGACAACCATACCGATACCGCAGTTAAAGGTTCGGTACATTTCTTGGGTTTCCACATTGCCCGCCTTTTGAAGCCATTGGAAGAGCTTGGGCAATTCCCACGATTCGGCATTGATTTGTGCAACCGTGTTTTCAGGCAATACGCGCGGCACGTTTTCGGTAATGCCGCCGCCGGTAATGTGCGCCATACCTTTAATGGTAAATTTTTCCAAAGCGGCAAGAATCGGTTTCACATACAGACGTGTCGGCGCAATAATGGCTTCACGCAAAGTTTTGCCATTATCAAACTCGGCATCCAAATCGGGATTGTCGCGTTCGATAATTTTACGGATAAGGGAATAGCCGTTTGAATGTGCTCCGTTGGAAGCCAAACCCAATACCACATCGCCCGCGCCAATGCTGCGGCCGGTAATAACATTCTCTTTTTCCACCACGCCGACGGCAAAACCTGCCAAATCGTATTCGCCAACGGGATACATGCCCGGCATTTCGGCAGTTTCCCCGCCAATCAGGGCGCAACCGGATTCTTCGCAACCTTGTGCAATGCCTTTGATGACATCGGTCGCGCGCGGAACATCCAATTTGCCGCAGGCAAAATAATCCAAGAAAAACAAGGGCTCTGCACCTTGAACCAAAATATCGTTGACACTCATTGCAACAAGGTCAATGCCCACCGTATCGTGTTTATCCCAATCGAAGGCAAGTTTGAGTTTGGTTCCTACTCCATCCGTACCGCTGACCAATACGGGATTTTTATATTTCTTGCCGATTTCGACCAATGCGCCAAAACCGCCCAAATCCCCCAATACTTCCGGGCGCATCGTGCGTTTGGCAAAAGGTTTGATGTTTTCGACCAGTTGGTCGCCTGCGTCGATATCGACACCTGCATCGCGGTAACTCAATGAAGTACTCATCATTTTTCCTTGGTAAATGGTGATTGGACGGTAAAATAACGGGGCGTATTCTACCTTATTTCGCGTTTGCCGGTTTGGATTTTTAGACATATTGTAAACAATTCTCCATATGCCCGCGCGTGTCGGGTTTGGCGGATTCGTCTGCAGGATTAACAGGCAGAAATCCGCCTACCCTTCCCCTCAATTTCTTATATATCGCGTTCCATCAAAAGACGCATTGCTTTTCTTAACCATTCCTTTTGGTGGACAGGCAGAAGAGTTTTTTGATGCCATCATCAAAATTAATATTTTCTTCTTTCCGGTTGAAACCCCAGCATCCGGGGCGGAAAAATCTGATTGCGGGACGGAAGCACCCGCTTCCGATTCGGTGCGGAACAAATGGCGGTGCTTTATGTGCCGTTTTGTGTGTTGAAACACATAGGCAGATAAAAAGCCGCCCGCTGAAAAGCAGACGGCTTATATTTTGTGCCACCGAATTGTCCCAATAAGCATTAACAATATGATTTATATATTTTTATTGGTGCGGACGGAGAGACTCGAACTCTCACACCTCTCGGCGCCAGAACCTAAATCTGGTGCGTCTACCAATTTCGCCACGTCCGCATAAGGGTGGAGATTATACAGATTTTGTCCGATTGCGCAAGGCTTTGGGCGTAATAGTTGAGGCTTATGCTTTGCAGCGGTAAAATCCGCTATTCGTCCGCCTGGCATCGGAATCCGGCGGTTTTATTTTATTGACGGAATTTGAGTATGCCTGCTGCTTTGATTAAAGATTTTCTGCTGACCCAAGGTTTAAAGCTGCCGCCAGACGAGGTACGGACGGCGTATCTGACCGCAAAGACGGTGATGGATATGGGGATGGCTTCGATAGACCGTTCGGTTTTGTGGCGCAATCATGAAGGTTGGAAACTTGCCGATTATCTGCCGTGCGACGATGGTCGCGAAGACAGCCTGAAACAGCTTTTTATGGCTTTGGATTCGGTATTTTCGCGCTGTGAAGGCGTGCGCGCCGCAGCCGTTTATGCCCTGATGCCGTCTGAAAACGCCGCCTTTCAGCTGGTGTGCCTGTCCCAACAGGGAGAAGGTTTGGAAAACATATGGGAGCTGGATGAAAATGTTGCCGATATTTCACTTGCCTGCCGTTGCGCGCAAAGCGGCTGGATGAATATTGCTTCGGATGTGGGCCGTTGGCTGGCATTGGGCGAGCTGTCCGGCGAACGCAACCGGCATTCGGCGGCGCAGCTTTCCATTCCCGTTTGTACGGAGAGCGGCGGCGTGCTGGGCGTGGTTCACGTCGAATTTGAAAAAGCCGGTTGTGCGGATGAGGCGGCGCAGGCGGAATGGGTCGCTTTGGCTTTGGCTCTGTCCGAACCTTTGAAGCAGCTTTTGGGCATCACTGCCGCAGAGGGAGCTGAAAATGTCTGAATTATTGAGCTATGTCGCTTCCTGCCGCCTACCGACCGAATGGGGCGTATTTACGATGCACGGTTTTGAAGAAGCAAGCGGGCAGGAACACGTCGCGCTGACCGTCGGTGATTTTTCAGACGGCAATCCGGTTCTGACGCGCATCCACTCCGAATGCCTGACGGGCGACGCGCTGTTTTCCAGAAAGTGCGACTGCGGGCCGCAACTTGAAGCGGCCATGAGGGCGGTACAGGCAGAGGGGCGCGGCATCATCGTCTATCTGCGTCAGGAAGGACGCGGCATCGGGCTGATTAACAAAATCCGCGCCTATCATTTGCAAGACCAAGGCATGGATACCGTTGAAGCCAATTTGGCACTCGGGCTGCCCGTCGATGCCCGCGATTTCCGTTTGGCGCAATCTATCTACGAATATCTGGGCATCCGCTCGGTCAAACTGCTGACCAACAACCCCGAAAAAATCCAAACTCTGAAAGATGCGGGGATTAACGTGGTCGAACGCATCCCCCTGCACGTCGGGGAAAACCTTGAAAACAAACGCTACCTCCAAACCAAAGCAGACAAGCTGGGACATCTGATGTCTGAATAAGGCAAAGATGCAGGGAACGGGCATCCTGCGCCGCCTTTCGGGAAACAGGTTTCCCATACCTTGATAAAGCAATAAGTTTTATAGTGGATTAACAAAAACCAGTACAGCGTTGCCTCGCCTTAGCTCAAAGAGAACGATTCTCTAAGGTGCTGAAGCACCAAGTGAATCGGTTCCGTACTATTTGTACTGTCTGCGGCTTCGTCGCCTTGTCCTGATTTTTGTTAATCCACTATATAAAGTTACAGGGTGCGAATGCAAACGCATTGCGGGTGCGGGTTTGAGGCATACGCGCAAACATCTTAATACAACGGATTGATATTTATGATTTTCTCCATCATCGTCCCTATTTACAATGTGGAAAAATACCTCCGCTGCTGCGTGGATTCCGTGCTTGCCGAAAATTTTGCCGATTATGAAATGATTTTGGTCGATGACGGTTCGCCGGACGGCTGCGGGAAGATTTGCGACGAATATGCAGACAAATATCCGCATATAAAAGTTATTCATAAAGAAAACGGCGGGCTGTCGGATGCCCGCAACGCCGGTATCCGGGCGGCAAAAGGCGATTACCTGATCTTTTTGGACAGCGACGACTATTGGGCCGATACCAACCGTTCAAAAAACGCGGGGGGGGGATTCTCTTTGATTTACAACAACTTGCAGATAAAAAGATTGATTTGATCCTGCACCCTTCGTCCTTCAATTACCACGACATCTCCAAAGGGGAGGACTTTTCGGATAATGATTTTGTCCGCCATGTTGAAATGCTGGTGGAGGGGCGGTACTATATCTCCAACGCGTGGACAAAGATTGTCAGGCGGGAAATAATCATCAAAAACAATCTGTTTTTCCCAAAAGGATACATTCACGAGGATTTCCCGTACAGTTTGCAATTGGCGCGTTTTATCAAGACTTTTGCCTTTTACGATAACCCTTTTTACCAGTACCGCGTTCTCGGCGGCTCTATCAGCCACAACATCAAATACAAAAATTTCAGCGATATGCTGACGCATCTCAACCGGGGTGTGGATTTTTTAGTCGAAAACAAAAATTCCCCTATCTACGGCGGTTTGCAAAAATTTGTCTTCGACAATATCGGCTATCTGAGGTCTATATTGGTAGGGCTTCATTTTTCCAAAAACATTATCGTCATCTACCTAGAATATTTTTCATTTAAAGAAAAATGCAGAAAGATATTCGGCGCGAAGGCAATCCGTCCGGTTTTTATCGGGAAGACAGCATTCATCAAAGGCTTTTTATCAGAAATTTTTTCGGAATAACCCTCCGGAACCCCCATAATCAGAAGCGTGCGGGAAGAAACAGCCGCCCCGCCGGCGGGGTTGCGGCAATGCCGTCTGAAGCCACGAATCCGGCTTCAGACGGCATCTGTTTACCAAAAAGCAAATAATTCGGTTTAGCGAAAAAACAGATTTGCTTTTTGGTAAATACGTGATTACAATCCGCTACATCCGGTTTCCGCAAAGGGAAAAACAATGACCGACACAGCCGACCTGCGCCGCCGCAACCTGCGGCAGTGGATAGCAAAATACTACGGCGGTTTGCAAACCCGTTTTGCCGAAGCCGTCTGCCTCAATACGGGCGAGCTCTCCGCCCTCTTAAAAAACAAATCCTTCGGCGAGAAAAAAGCCAGAAAAATCTAACAGGCGGCGAACATGCCTGCCATGTGGCTGGATCAGGCAAACCCCGCCGCCCAAACCGACCATCAAGAAAGACGCACCATGTCCCATATCTCCACCATCCCCGAAATCCTAGCAGACATCAAAGCCGGCAAAATGGTCATCATTACCGATGCCGAAGACCGCGAAAACGAAGGCGACCTGCTGATGGCGGCGCAATTCGTTACCCCCGAAGCCATCAACTTTATGATTAAAAACGCGCGCGGCTTGGTCTGCCTGCCGATGGCTGGCGAAATGGTCGAAAAACTCGGCCTGCCCATGATGACCCAGAAAAACGGCGCGCAATACGGCACCAACTTTACCGTCTCCATCGAAGCCGCACACGGCATTACCACCGGCATTTCTGCCGCCGACCGCGCACTGACTATTCAAACTGCCGTTTCCCCGACCGCCAAACCCGAAGACATCGTCCAACCCGGTCATATCTTCCCGCTTCGCGCCCAAAAAGGCGGCGTACTCGTCCGCGCCGGACACACCGAAGCCGGCGTCGATCTGGCGCAAATGAACGGGCTTATCCCCGCCGCCGTCATCTGCGAAATCATCAACGACGACGGCACCATGGCGCGTATGCCCGAGCTGATGAAATTTGCCGAAGAACACAAGCTCAAAATTGGCACGATTGCCGACCTCATCGAATACCGCAGCCGTACCGAAAGCCTGCTTGAAGACATGGGCAACGCACCCGTACAAACCCCGTGGGGCGAGTTCCAACAACACGTTTACGTCGACAAGCTCTCCGGCGAAACCCACCTCGCCCTCGTCAAAGGCACACCTTCCACCGACGAAGAAACCCTCGTCCGCGTACACGAACCCTTCAGCGTCATGGACTTCATCCAAGCCAACCCGCGTCATTCATGGTCGCTGCCCAAAGCACTCGAGCGCATCCAACAGGCCGAAAGCGGCGTCGTCATCCTTCTGCACCGCACCGAAGACGGTGCCGCCCTGCTCGACCGCACCCTGCCCAAAGGCGCAAACCAAGCCTACAAATGGGACAGCAAAAGCTACGGCATCGGCGCGCAAATCCTCGCCGGCCTCAATGTTAAAAAACTGCGCGTCCTCGGCCAACCGTCATCCTTCACCGGCCTCACCGGCTTCGGTTTGGAAGTCGTCGGCTTTGAAGAAGCGGAAAAATAATATAGTAAATTCAAATACTTTATATTTGCTTTATTTATTGCATTATTTCCGTGCAAACGAAAACCCGGTCTGTTGGGTTGGATTTTGTTTTTTCAAATTTCGGGTAACTTCTAATTCGTCATTCCCGCGCAGGCGGGAATCCGGTTCGTCGGGTTTTTGTCATTTCCGATAAATTCCTGTGGCTTTGGTTTTTTGGATTCTCTCTTTCGGGGAAATAACGGCATAAGGATTTTCCAAACCAAACAAAATGCCGTCTGAAAGGCTTTCAGACGGCATTTTAAGTTTGACCGGTTTCATTCATCGGTATTTATGAATTGAATTTCAACATCGTCAGCCTATCCTTAATCTCTTTTTCCAATTCGACAGATTCAGTGAAGAGATTGTCCAAATCCGATGAAAATCACGCTATTTTTTGCGCAAATTCGTCGGCGGATATATCCACATAATCAATCTTTACCTCGAAATACTGCCCCGCTGACAGGCTGTAGTTTTTGGCTTTGATTTCATCGTAACCGACCACCACGCTGAAATCTTCCACTGCCTGTTTGTGCGTGAAGGTATTTCAGATTTTTTGTTCTTCTGCACGGGAAAGTACGGTTTTTTGCCGTCTTTGATTTTTTCACCCAAGCCAGATGCGTCGATTAATATAGTGGATTAACAAAAATCAGGACAAGGCGACGAAGCCGCAGACAGTACAAATAGTACGGAACCGATTCACTTGGTGCTTGAGCACCTTAGAGAATCGTTCTCTTTGAGCTAAGGCGAGGCAACGCCGTACTGGTTTTTGTTAATCCACTATACCACCTTGTCTTTATTGGCTTTATCGATAAACAGGATAAGACCTGAAAAAAGCCGATACGCCTTTTTGGTGTACCGGCTTTGCCATACTGTTCTGCTTCAGACGGCATTGCTTCATTTTGCCTTTAATACTTCTTCGTCCAGCGATTTCAACCATGCCAGCTTTTCGCCGATTTTGATTTCCAGCCCGCGCGGAACGGGTTGGTAGAAGTCCGGTTCGTCCAAGCCGTCGGGCATATAGCTTTCGCCGGCGGCGTAGGCGTTCGGTTCGTCGTGGGCATAGCGGTATTCATGTCCGTAGCCCAATTCCTTCATCAGCTTGGTCGGGGCGTTGCGCAGGTGGACGGGCACTTCGTCGCTGGCGTTTTCTTTAACGAAACGGCGCATTTGGTTGTATGCCTTGTAGCCCGCGTTGGATTTGGCAGCGGCGGCAAGGTACAGCACAGCTTGCGCCAGTGCGAGTTCGCCTTCGGGCGAGCCTAAGCGTTCAAAGGTGGCGGCGGCATCGTTGGCGATTTGGAAGGCGCGAGGGTCGGCAAGCCCGATGTCCTCCCACGCCATACGCACGATGCGGCGGGCGAGGTAGCGCGGGTCGGTGCCGCCGTCGAGCATACGGCAAAACCAATACAGCGCGGCATTGGGATGCGAACCGCGCACGGATTTGTGCAGGGCGGATATTTGGTTGTAGAAACTCTCGCCACCTTTGTCGAAACGGCGGATTTGCGCCCCGAGACTGTCGGCAAGAAATTCGGCGGTTAAGGTTTTCAGACGACGTGTGTCGGCAGCGCGTAACAGTTGTTCCAACAGATTCAACAATCTGCGCGCATCGCCGTCGGCGGTATTGACGAGCAGCTCCTGCGCATCGGCCTCAATCGTGAAATCTTGGTATTCGGGCAATGCCAACACTTTGGCAATCAGTTTCTTGAGGTCGTCTGAAGACAAGGATTGCAAAACATATACCTGCGCGCGGCTCAACAGCGCGGGATTGACTTCGAACGACGGATTTTCCGTCGTTGCGCCGATAAAGGTCAGCAAACCGCTTTCAACATGCGGCAAAAACGCGTCCTGCTGCGCCTTGTTGAAGCGGTGGACTTCATCGACAAATAAAATCGTCGCGCGTCCCTGCTGCAAAGCGATTTCGGCTTTATCGATTGCCTCGCGGATGTCTTTTACGCCGGAAAACACGGCGGAAACAGGCAGAAACTGGGCATTGAAACTCTGCGCCAAAATCCGCGCCAACGTCGTCTTGCCTACGCCCGGCGGCCCCCACAGCAACATAGAATGCGGCTTCCCGCCTTCCACCGCCACCCGCAGCGGCTTGCCTTCGCCGATTAAATGCTGTTGCCCGATAACATCATCAAGCGTATGCGGGCGCAGGCGTTCGGCAAGCGGCGCGTCGGGTTGGCGGGTGAAAAGGTCGGACATGGCGGTTTCCGCAAAGGTTTTCAGACGGCACGGATTATACGTCAGTTGCGCGGAACGCACACATCGTTCTGCTTACGGTATAATGCGCAAATTTCAAACAAGGGCACAATCGTTATGAAGAAAACCTTATCTGCCGCCCTGCTTGCGGTTTTATTGAGCGGCTGCGCCGTCGGCGGCGGCAACACATTCGGTGGCTTAGACGGCGGCACGGGTATGGGCGGCAGCATCGTCAAAATGGCGGTAGAAAGCCAATGCCGTGCGGAATTGAACAAACGCAGCGAATGGCGTTTGACCGCGCTGGCGATGAGTGCCGAAAAACAGGCGGAATGGGAAAACAAGATTTGCGGCTGCGCTACCGAAGAAGCACCCAACCAGCTGACCGGCAACGATGTGATGCAGATGCTGAACCAGTCCACGCGCAATCAGGCAATTACCACCGTTACTGCCAAAACGGTTTCCGCCTGCTTCAAACGCCTGTACCGCTAACCTTCTTCAGACGGCATGAGACAGATGCCGTCTGAAGCCGTTTTCCTGCAATTTCGACAGACGAGAAAAATCATGAAATACATCAGCACGCGCGGCGAAACCGCACACAAACCGTTCAGCGAAGTTTTATTGATGGGGCTTGCACCCGACGGCGGTCTGATGCTGCCGGAACATTATCCGCAAATCGGGCGCGAAACCTTGGACAAATGGCGCGGTTTGTCTTATCCCGAATTGGCGTTTGAAATTATGCGCCTGTTCGTTACGGATATTCCGGAGGACGATTTGCGCGACATTCTGAACCGTACTTACACGGAAGCGGCGTTCGGTACTAAGGAAATCACCCCCGTCCGCACGCTTTCAGACGGCATCAAAATCCAAGCCTTGTCCAACGGCCCGACGCTGGCGTTCAAAGATATGGCGATGCAGTTTTTGGGCAATGCGTTTGAATATGTTTTAAACAAAGAAGGCAAAAAACTCAATATCTTGGGCGCGACCAGCGGCGATACGGGTTCGGCTGCGGAATATGCCTTGCGCGGCAAAAAAGGCGTGAACGTATTTATGTTGTCACCCGACGGTAAGATGAGCGCGTTCCAACGCGCGCAAATGTACAGCCTGCAAGACGGAAATATCCACAATATCGCCGTGAAGGGGATGTTTGACGACTGTCAGGATATTGTGAAGGCGGTGCAGAACGATGCCGCGTTCAAGGAAAAATATCACATCGGTACGGTCAATTCTATCAACTGGGGACGCATCGTCGCGCAAGTGGTTTATTACTTTGCAGGCTATTTCAAAGCGACACAAAGCAATGACGAGCAAGTCAGCTTCTGCGTGCCGAGCGGCAACTTCGGCAACGTTTGCGCGGGACACATCGCCAAACAAATGGGCTTGCCTGTCCGCTGCCTGATTGTCGCGACCAATGAAAACGATGTGCTGGACGAGTTTTTCAAAACCGGCGCATACCGCCCGCGCAACAGCGCGCATACTTATGTAACCTCCAGCCCGTCTATGGACATTTCCAAAGCGTCCAACTTCGAGCGTTTCGTGTTCGACCTGATGGATCGCGATCCTCAGGAAATCAATACGCTNTGGGCGGAAGTAGCTGCAGGCAAAGGCTTTGACCTGCGGTTTGCCTTGGACAAAGTCGGCGGCAAATACGGCTTTACTTCCGGCAAATCCACCCACGCAGACCGCCTTGCCACCATCAAACAGGTTTACGAGCAAAATCAAGAACTCATCGACCCGCATACTGCCGACGGCGTAAAAGTCGCCCGCGAAGTGCGTGAAGAAGGGGAAACGGTGGTTTGTTTGGAAACCGCGTTGGCTGCGAAATTCGATGCGACCATACGCGAAGCCGTCGGCGATGTCGCCATTCCACGCCCTGCCGCGTTGGAAGGTTTGGAAAGCCTGCCGCAGCGCGTACAAACCGTGCCGAACAGTGCGGATGCGGTAAAAGGCATCATCGAACAAACCCTTGCCTGATGTCCCGTGTGGGCAGCATTCCGTCCGAACTTAAGATTGAAAGAAAATGACCTTACCTATGCAGGAAACCCGTTTTTCCATACTGCTGGACGAATTGGCGGCAAAACAGGAGGCAGCCATCGCTCCCCACCTGCTTGCCGACGGAACCAAGGTATGGGTACGCAAAGCAGGCAGGCACAATGCACGGTGGCGTTACGCGCTGCTCGGTATGGTTGCCCGATATTTGAAACTGGGGGTGTTGAAGCCGGTTCCCAGCCTCGGCGGCGAGCCTGCCATTGCAACCGAATCAAAACGCCTGTACGAATTGCGCTCGGCGGGGATAGCCGTTCCCGAATTGCTCGCCGTCCGGAAAAATGCCCTTATGTTCGGCAATTTGGAAGGCATCCCGCTCGATACGCAAATCCGCCAAGAAGCCGAGGCTGGAAAGGCGGACGCTTGGCTTGCCGGTTTGGAAGCCATTGCACGCGTGCATAAAAAACAGCAGTTCCTCAGTCAGGCGTTTGCACGGAATATGATGTCGGACGGAAAAAACATCAGCTTTTTGGATTTTGAAGACGACCCTTCCGAAGTCCTGACCATAGCGCAATGCCAAGCCCGCGATTGGCTCTGCTACATCCATTCGACCGCGCTGATATTGAAAAACGGCGGACTGCTGGAAGCGGCTGCGGAAAAATGGGGCGGCGTATTGTCAGATCAGCCTGCCGAAATACAAAAGCTGATTGCCGCCACCGTCAAACCGATCCTCCCGATACGCAGGCTGGAACACCCCCGCTGGGGACGGGACGCGCTCAGGCTGGCAGCCTCGATTTCCCTGATTTCTCTTGCCGATATGCCGCCATAAGCCGCCGTCCTCCCCGCGATGCCGTCTGAAGCCCTTCAGACGGCATATAACCAACGCGCATCAAGCATTGTCGCAACCATCCGTTTCGTTTAGAATTTTGGCTTTATCCCGAATCGGGCAGACATTTTCACTCTGCCGCACGTCCCGAACAAGCACTATCCATTTCTTTTACTGACAGGAAACCCAAATGGCAGCATTCAATACCCAAAAAGTATTGTCCGTACACCACTGGACAGACGCATATTTTACCTTTACCTGCACCCGCGACGAATCGTTGCGCTTTGAAAACGGCCAATTCGTTATGGTCGGGCTGATGGTGGACGGCAAGCCGCTGATGCGCGCATACAGCGTTGCCTCCGCCAACTGGGAAGAACACCTCGAATTTTTCAGCATTAAAGTCCAAGACGGCCCTCTGACCAGCCGCCTGCAACACCTCAAAGTCGGCGACGACGTGTTAATCAGCAAAAAACCGACCGGAACTCTGGTTGCCGGCGACCTGAATCCAGGCAAACACCTTTACCTGTTGAGCACCGGTACCGGCATCGCCCCTTTCTTGAGCATCACCAAAGACCCCGAAATTTACGAGCAATTTGAAAAAATCATCCTCGTACACGGCGTGCGCTACAAAAAAGATTTGGCGTACTACGACCGCTTTACCAAAGAATTGCCCGAACACGAATACCTCGGCGACTTGGTTAAAGAAAAACTGATTTACTACCCGATTGTTTCGCGTGAAGAATTCGAACACCACGGCCGCCTAACCGACCTGATGGTAAGCGGCAAACTGTTTGAAGACATCGGCCTGCCCAAAATCAATCCTCAAGACGACCGCGCCATGCTGTGCGGCAGCCCCGCGATGCTGAAAGACACCTGCAAAGTTTTGGACGATTTCGGCCTGACCGTCTCTCCGAAAACAGGCGTACGCGGCGATTACCTGATTGAGCGCGCATTTGTGGATCAATAAGCTGCTTGAAAATGCCGTCTGAACGGCATCAGCGATAAAAGAACCCGAATCCTGCCAATCAGGATTCGGGGTTTTTATAGTGAATTAAATTTAAATCAGGACAAGGCGGCGAGCCGCAGACAGTACAAATAGTACGGCAAGGCGAGCCAACACCGTACCGGTTTAAATTTAATTCACTATATAGTGGGTAAAAATTAGAAATGCACATTTCCGTCATTCACGCACAGGCGGGAATCCAGACCTATCCGTTAATTAGCATTTGAAAATAAAAGAAAAACCAAGCATATGGGTTCCCACTTGCGGGGGAATCTTCATCGTCTCATTTTTGTTTTCATCAACTTTTCCTAAACTTTCCTGTTTGGCTGCATAATCAGACTTGACTTTGTTATTTTCTATATTGAGCTTCTCTTAATTTGAAAAAATTAACATAAACATTTAAAAATAAAACAAAATTATATAATAAAAAAAATAATGAGAATATAAAGGATAAAAAGAGAGTTAAGTTATTTAATCGGACTTGTTCTCTATAAATCATAAGACACCAAATAAGCCATAATAAATTTAGTAAATAAAAAATGCTTATACTCAACGTTCTTTTCTTGGAACCTATTATTATTTCAACTCCGGATGAAAAAATAGAATTTAAAAATTTTTTTCTTTGATATATCGTTAATATCGCCCTAGTCGGTCTTAAAAAAAATATAATCATATATATACTACACAACATTGGTAATAAATAAATTAAAAGCGAAAGGTAATTAAATTGATAATTGTAAATTATATAATAAACAACATACGAAGAAAAAATTATTATAGATGATTTGCTATACGAATAAAAAAATATCCTACCTAGCCCGAACCTTCTTATAATTTGTACTATGTGATTATCCATTTCAATATCCATTTAAGTTTTCAATTAATTTTCTNTATTTTTCAATGGCATGTATCATGCTGTGCTTGGGAAATATCATCTTGGTTGATGATCAAGCCATGTATGCAAAGATTGGAATATGGTATCTGTCGTGCTAATAATGCCCCCGTTACTGTTATACGTCTAAAGCAACGCTGTCCGTCATTGTTCGGACGGCATTTTTTTCAGACGGCATGTCCACCTGCTTGTGAAGCCGCATAGCATTGCCCAATACGACCAGCGAACTGAAGCTCATGCCCAGCGCGGCTATCCACGGTTGGACATAGCCCAAAACGGCAAGCGGTACGGCAATGATGTTGTAAGCACTCGCCCACGACAGGTTCTGACGGATAATCTGCCGCGTCCTTCCCGCCTGTGCCAGCATATGCGGAACGGTATTCAAATCTTCGTTTAAAAGGACGATATCCGCGCCGTCCCTTGCAATATCGGTTCCTCCCGCCACCGCTGCAGAAGTATCGGCCTGTGCCAAAACAGGGGCATCGTTGATGCCGTCGCCTATCATCAACACTCTTTTCCCTTCTTTCTGCAAAGCCTTGACATATTCCAACTTGTCTTCCGGCATTGCCTGGGCGCGGTAGTGCGTGATACCCAGGGCGCGTGCGGTTTCTGCAACGGCGGTTTCACGGGCTCCGCTGAGCAGGTGCAGGGTCAGGTGTTGCCGCTTCAACTTGCGTACAACTTCCTCTGCCCCTTCCTTCAACGGGTCTTGAAGATAAAACACAGCTTGGAAACCGAGCTGGTTGCCGAGATAGACCGCGCTGCCGCTTTCTGAAGCCTGTTCATCCTGCGGAGGTTCTCCGGCGATTTTGGCGACATAAGCCGCCCTGCCCAATGCCCACACCTGCGTTTCCCCGTTGATGGTCAGTTGCGCGCCTACGCCTTCACCGACGTGATTGAGGCGTTGTCCGACCCGTATGTCAGGAATCATGCCGTCTGAAACACGGTGGTTGAGGATGGCGCGGGCAAGGGGATGTTCGGACTGTTGTTCTAACGCCTGCGCCACCGCGAGAACAAAGGCTTCGTCTGTGCCGCTCAACAATGAGATACGGCTGACGGTGGGATTTCCCTGGGTCAGCGTTCCTGTTTTATCGAAGATGATGTCGGTGGTTTGGGCGAGCGTTTCCAGGGTTTGCTTACCGCTGATTAAAATGCCTTCACGCGCCAGCGCACCGGTAGAAGCTGCTAAGGCCGTCGGCGTGGCAAGCGATAAGGCGCACGGACAGGTAATGACAAGCAGGGCGACGGTAATCCAAAGCGCGGTATGCGCATCGGCGTAAAACATCCAACCGATAAATACGGGAACAGCAAGCAGCAGCTCTCCGAAAACGAATGTCGAGGCGTATTGTTCCGCCAACTCGGCGGTGCGCGGTTTTTGGGCCAGTGCGCGGTCGAGCAGGCGGACGATGTGGGACAGGCGCGTACTGCTGCCGGTACGGTCGGTACGTATGATTATGGGGCTTTGCGTATTGAGTGTGCCGGCGGTTACTTTTTCAGACGGCATCTTGGCAACGGGCAGGCTTTCACCCGTCAGCATGGCTTCGTTGACCGCGCTGCTGCCTTCGACAACCGTACCGTCGACAGGTACGGTCTCCCCCGGTTTGACCATCACGATATCGCCCGCCTTCAATTTGACGACGGCTGCCTCGCAGGTTTCCTGCGTATCGGGGTAATCGGGCATATGATGGCAAAACGCAGGAATCAGCTTGACCAGCCTCTCGGCGGCATCGCCTGCCTTACGTCGGGCGATTTGTTCCATAAAACGTCCGCCCAGCAGGAAAAACAGCAGCATGGCGATGGATTCGAAATACATCCCCTGCCCCGCATTGGTCGCAAGGCTGTAAACGCCGGCGATAAAGGTCATGATGATGGCAACGGTAATCGGCGTATCCATGCCGACGCGGCGGTTTTTCAAGTCGCGCAGCGTGCCGTGATAAAACGGAACGGCGCAATAAAAGACAACCGGCAATACCATCAGGAAACCGCCCCAATGGAGGATTTGTAGGAAATCGGGTTCGATGTCGCCGCCGTAAAGGTAGGTCGGCAGCGCGAACATCATCGTCTGCATCATCCCCAGCCCAGCAACGGCGAGGCGGACGATGTATTGTTTGCGTTCTTTTTGGTTGGCGGCTTCGATTTTCTGCGCGTCATAGGGTGCGGCGGTGTAGCCTGTCTGCCGGATTTTCAACAGAATGTCGGAAAGACGGATTTTGCCGTCCTCCCAGACGACGCGGCAGCGGTGCGTGCTGTAATTGAGGTCGATGCGGACGATGCCGTCTGTGCGCAAAAGCTGCTGTTCGATCAGCCAGACGCAGGCGGCGCAGGTAATGCCGCTGAGCATTAAAACCGCCTCGCGCGTGCCGCCGTGGGTTTCCACAAAGTCGGACTGGACTTCGGGCAGGTCGTACAGGCGGATTTGGTCGAGGATTTCTTGGG
This sequence comes from Neisseria sp. SLRRB23, assembly GCF_050896295.1. Taxonomy (NCBI): domain Bacteria; kingdom Pseudomonadati; phylum Pseudomonadota; class Betaproteobacteria; order Neisseriales; family Neisseriaceae; genus Neisseria; species Neisseria sp. SLRRB23. The sequence continues at coordinate 15,168 of NZ_JBPBFH010000007.1, read as the reverse complement.
GCGGTAGCTCGGTTTTTTGCGCGTCGGCGGTGCGTTGTTTGTAATAACTGCCCAAGCCCGCGTCAATAATGCTTTGTGCGACCGCCTGACAACCGGCGCAGCAGGTTTCTCGGTCTTCGTTTTCGTAACGGACAGTCAGGTGGAGGTGTTCGGGAACGTCCAGCCCGCAGTGGAAACAGGTTTTTTTCATGGCGTTTCGGTTTCGTCTGTGTTTGGTGCGGCGGCACAATACTCGGCAATGGCTTCGCGCAGTGCGTCTATACCGGTATTTTCAGCAACGGAAATGCGGACGGCGGCAATTTTTCCCGCAGCGTCGCGCCATATGCCCGTGTTTTGTTCTTCAGACGGCATCAGGTCGGTTTTGTTGTACACCTTGATGCACGGAATATCGCCGGCATGGATTTCTTGCAGTACGTTTTCCACGTCTTCAATCTGCTGTCCGCTGTTCGGGACGGCGGCATCGACGACGTGCAGCAGCACATCGGCTTGCGCGGTTTCTTCCAGCGTGGCGGAAAATGCCGAAATCAGTTTGTGCGGCAGATCGCTGACGAATCCGACGGTATCGGTCAGGATAATGCTGCATTCGGGACTGATGTACAGCCGCCGTGCCGTCGTGTCAAGTGTGGCGAAAAGCTGGTCTTTCGCATATATGCCCGACTTGGTCAGCCGGTTGAACAGGCTGGATTTGCCAACATTGGTATAGCCGACCAGCGCAAACGTTTTGATTCTGCCCGATTCTCGGGACTTGCGGCGCAGCGCGCGCTGTTTTTTGAGGCTGGAAAGCTGTTTTTTCAAGGCGTTAATCCGATGGGCAATCAATCGGCGGTCGGTTTCCAGTTTGGTTTCGCCGGGGCCTTTCATGCCGATACCGCCGCGCTGGCTCTGCAGATGGCCGTAACCCCGTATCAAGCGTCCGGCCAAATGGCTCAATTGCGCCAACTCGACTTGCAGCCTGCCTTCCTGCGTGCGGGCGCGGCGGGCGAAAATCGCCAGAATCAGCCCTACCCTGTCCAATACGCGGCATTGGAGGATTTTTTCCAAATTGCGTTCCTGCGTGGGCGTGAGTTCGTGGTTGAATACGACCAAATCGATGCCGTCTGCGGCAACTGCTTCCGACAGCTCCGCCGCCTTACCCGTGCCGACAAACAGCGCGGTGTGCGGACGGTCGCGTTTGGCGGTCTCCACAATGACGGGATTACCGCCTGCCGCTTTGACCAGCTCGACGGCTTCTGCCAATGCCGTCTGAAAGCCGTTCAGACGGGCAGCACTGCTGCCCGTACCATCTTTGTCCAACATTACGCCCACCAGCATGACGCGTTCGGGTTGCGCTTGGGTACTGCCGTTGCGGCCTGTTCTGCCTGTCATGTATTCAATCCTGTAAATAAAGGGTAACGCCGCGTCCCGGGCTGTCTTCTGGGGCAAGCGTGATACGGCTGCCTGTCATTCCGCCAACGCTGAAGACGATGCCGCCCGCTTCGTGCCTTCCTATGGACAGGCGGCTGCCGAGCCGCTGCCGGTAGGTATAACGGGTACACGCGTCCAAACACCAGCGTCCGCGCCAGTGGATGAAATATTTTTCGCCTTTTCTAACCGCAAGCGTCTCGCCGCCGTTTACCTCAAAATAAGGGTAATCGGGTTTTCGGGTTTTAAACTGCCATTTCGCCTGCGCGCGCCGTCCGTTGCGGACATAGTCGAATACCGCCGTATAAAGCGTACCGTATTCCAAAGGCTTGAGCGGGAAAAGGGCGAATTGGTACGCGGTCAGCCTGCCGTTGGGGTCGTTACCGGCGGTTAAAATTTTGACGGGACGGATTTCATTTTTACCCCGATACAGCTTGAAACTTTTCATCGCAATTTTGCCTGCCGCCTCGGAAAAATCAATGCTGGCAGGATTGCCCGTCATTTCATATCCCGGCACGGGGTCGGGACGTTCCCCGTAAAAATAAGGCAGTGCGCTGCTGCCAACCGGATAGGCTGTATAAAGCAACTCTTGTGCGGGCATGACTTCGTCGGTGTACACGACCGCACCGTTGTGGCAGGCGTTGCGGTAATAGTGCCGTCCCGCTTCAGGCTGATTTCTGCCTTGGGCGCAATGCCGCTCAAACCTGCCGTTGCCCTGATTGAATACGACGACGGTTTTACCGTTTTCGCGCACGAATGCCGCTCCTGCCTCATCCGTATGGCGGTCAAGCAGGGAAAGGCGGTGGTAGATTGCGCTCATCAATCCGTCAACCTGGCGTTGCTGCGTGCGGATGTCGCTGTCGGACGATTCGGCGGCTTCCTCTTCCGTGCTGATGTTTTCATGCACGCCGTTGTAGAGATAACCGGCAAGGCGTGTGCGTTCGGTCAGCTTTCGGTCGGTATAGTGAGGATTATCGGGATGATATTCTCCATGTCCGTCTTCGGGATTGAGCGTGAGATAGCGTGCGTGCCTGCGGGCGGAATTTTCCAAAACCGGCGCGTGTGCCAGCTCGTGCAAACCGATTTGTGCGCGGATGCGGTTGAGGTAGTGCAACGCATCGTCCTGCCCCCTGATTTGCGGTGCAGACGGATAGACTAGTTCTCCCACAGGCAGGGATTGGTTTTGGGTATGGTAGAAAACGCCTGCCGCCGAACCCAACAGAAGCAGCCAGATAACAAGGGATTTCATAATGCCGCCCTCCCGACGCGGCAACGGGGTGTTTTATAGTGGATTAAATTTAAACCAGTACGGCGTTGCCTCGCCTTGCCGTACTATTTGTACTGTCTGCGGCTTCGTCGCCTTGTCCTGATTTAAATTTAATCCACCATATCAAAACGGCAAACTTGTCAATGCGGTTTCCGCTTGCCGATTGCCAAACCGGCAAACCTTTCCCCGTGCCGATGCCGAACCCGATGCCGTCTGAACCCTCAGACGGCATAAGGTGTTTATTTTTCCGTCTGAACCGGTACGGGTTCGTATTGCGTAGACTCGTCCCCGTAATACAACACGCCGAGTTTGATGGGGATGCGTCCCTGCGATTTGCGGTGGGCGTTGGAATCGCGCAAGGAATAGGCGCAGCCGCAATATTCCTGCTGGTAGAAGTTTTCGCGTTTGCTGATTTCGATCATGCGCGCGCTGCCGCCGCCTTTGCGCCAGTTGAAATCCCAATACACCACATCATCGTAAGGCGCGGCGGCGCGGCGGCCGCAGTCGTTAATCTGGTTCATGTTTTTCCAGCGGGAAATGCCCAGCGAACTGGTAAAGACGGGAAAACCGTGTTCGTGCGCGTATTGCGCCGCTTTTTCGAAACGCATATCGAAACACATCGTACAGCGGATGCCGCGTTCCGGCTCAAACTCCATGCCTTTGGCTTTGGCAAACCATTCTTTGCGATCGTTTTCGTAATCGTCGTCTTTGTCGATGAAGGGGATGCCGAACTTTTCTGCAAAGCGTACGTTTTCCTCTTTTCGGAGCATATATTCTTTGTGCGGATGGATATTGGGATTGTAAAAATAAATGGTGTAGTCGATGCCGCTGGCCAGCATGGCTTCCATCACTTCGCCGCTGCACGGGGCGCAGCAGGAATGCAGCAAGACTTTTTTATGTCCGCCGGGCGGGACGAGTATGGGGCGGTCAATATCGGTAACGGTAGGTTTGTTTTGTGTTTCCATTAACTTAACAATATCTGTCGAATACGGTTGAAGCGGCTATTTTATCAGAGCCGCCGCATGCAAAACAGAGTGTCAGGGCATCAGCCCGAGCTGCCTGAACGAGCAGACGCTCCGGGTGGTTACGATAAAATGGTCGAGCAGGGAAACATCAACCAGCGACATGGCCTGTGCCAGCCGCCTTGTGAACATGATGTCTTCCTGCGAAGGTTTGGACGAGCCGCCCGGATGGTTGTGCGCGATAATCAGGCTGTCCGCATACTCGTCCAAAGCCAGTTTGACGATTTCGCGGATGTAAATCATGTTTTCCGCAACCGTACCGCGCGACAGCTCTCTGACCGCAATCAGTTGGTTTTGGCGGTTCAACAGCAGCGCGACGCTGACTTCGACTTTTTCCTGTCCCAAATGAAAGCGTAAATAATCGGCCACCGTATCCGGATCGGACAGGACGATGCTCTCCTGCAATTCTTCGGCCAGTATCCTGCGTCCGATTTCCCTGACTACGGCAAACTGTGTGAAACTTGCCGTCCCCATGCCTTTGTATGCCGACAGTTTGCCGACCTCCGCGCTCATCAGTTTTCCCAAGCTGCCGAACTCCTGCAATAGGTAGCGCGCCAAATCGACCGCACTCATCCCGCGTGTTCCGACGCGTAAAAGGATTGCCAAAAGTTCGGCATCGCTCAACGCCGCCGCCCCGCGTTCCAACAGTTTTTCCCTCGGCCTTTCCCCCTCCGGCCATTGCTTGATGCTCATGTTTTCCCTTTTTTAAAATAGTCTGAGATGCCGTCTGAAACAAATGTTCCCACATGCCAAATATCCGAAATGCCGTCTGAACCGGATTTCCGCTTCAGACGGCATCTGTATTTCAAAACAGTCTTACGCCGTTTCTTCCAACTCGATGGACGCCGCAAGAAGCGACAGGCGTGCCATCACGCCGTACACATAGAGGCGGTTGTGGACATTATCGACATCGCAGTCTTTTTCGGATCGCGGCATACCCAGCGCATCCCATTGCTCGAATACGCGCTTGCAGGCTTCGGGAGCTTCTTGCGAATTGTCGCCGTTCCCGGTGGGAATGCTGTTGGACAGCGGCACAAACACCATACCGCCGGCGTTGAGGTTTTCATCCGCACCGCGCCCTTCGTGTACGCGGAAAAAGCCGCCGATGACGAAGCGGTCCATCATATACACGACGGGTTCGCACACCGCGCCGTTTAAGGTTTCATAAGTATAAATCCCTTCTTGGACAATGACTTCACTGACTTCCAAGCCTTCTTTGACTTTCGCCATTTTGTTGCGGTTTTTGCGGTTCAAGCCGCGCACTTCGTCGGCGGATTTAACACTCATCACGCCCATACCGTAAGTGCCTGCATCGGCTTTGACGATGACGAAAGGTTTGTCGGCAATGCCTGATTCGTCGTATTTGGCTTGAATTTTCGCCAATACGCGTTCTACCGCTTCTGCCAACGCATCTTCGCCTTCCCGCTCTTGGAAATCCAAACCGCTGATTTTTTCAAAATAAGGATTGATTTGCCATTCGTCAATGTCAATCAACTTGGCAAATTCGGCGGCAACTTGGTTATACGCGCCGAAATGATCTGTTTTGCGGCGTGTCGTCCAACCGCCGTGCAACGGAGGCAATACGGTTTGGCTGATGTCTTTGAGAATGTCGGGAACACCTGCAGACAAGTCGTTGTTCAACAAGACGACACAAGGCGAGAAACCGTCTGCAAGGTGGACGCGCTCGCGGGTGCGCAATAAAGGTTCCAACAGGATTTTGTCGCCCAAGGCGGTTTCAAACTCGGTCGGCTCGGTTACCTCAGGATTCAGGCTGCCCAAGCGCACTTCATACCCTGCCGAGCGCAAAATCTCGCTGAGGGCGTAAACGTTTTGCAGGTAAAACGTATTGCGCGTATGGTTTTCGGGAATAATCAATACAGATTTCGCCGTTTCGCAGGCACGCTGCACCGCATCTTGCGCGGCAACCGCCGCCAGCGGGATAAAGTTGGGATTCAAATTATTGAAGCCGCCCGGAAACAAATTCATATCGATAGACGAAATTTTGTAACCGGCGTTACGGATGTCAACCGAACCATAAAACGGAGGACGGTGAACATTCCACTGCGTGCGGAACCATGCTTCAATTTTTGCATGGTTACACAGGATTTTCGCTTCAAATGCCTGCAGTTGAGCCAAATGCTCGGACGATATAACCGGTAACTTCATCTTTCCTCTGCCTGACGTGGTTTTAACAAGGTACAAATAATAATGCCTTTAAAAGAATCCCGACAAGTATTCTTTCATATCAAATCTTTCTTTGAATATAACTATTCTTTCAAATAGACAATATGTCTAATTTTTAGATACAAATTGTTTTCAATTTTCTATTTCTTCAAAAATTAGACAAATTTTGTTGCATGACATGTAAAATCCGTCTAAAATTTTCATCCTACATTACTACCCACACAAAAGAACAACACCATGACAGCACAAACTCTCTACGACAAACTCTGGAACAGCCACGTCGTCCGCGAAGAAGAAGACGGCACTGTCCTGCTTTACATCGACCGCCACCTGGTTCACGAAGTAACCAGCCCGCAGGCATTTGAAGGCTTGAAAATGGCGGGCCGCAAACTCTGGCGTATCGACAGCGTGGTCTCCACCGCTGACCACAACACCCCGACCGGCGACTGGGATAAAGGCATCCAAGACCCGATTTCCAAACTGCAAGTCGATACTTTGGACAAAAACATTAAAGAGTTTGGCGCACTCGCCTACTTTCCGTTTATGGATAAAGGCCAAGGCATCGTACACGTTATGGGCCCGGAACAAGGCGCGACCCTGCCTGGCATGACTGTTGTCTGCGGCGACTCGCACACTTCTACCCACGGTGCATTCGGTGCGTTGGCACACGGCATCGGCACTTCCGAAGTCGAGCACACCATGGCAACCCAGTGTATTACCGCGAAAAAATCCAAATCCATGCTGATTGCCGTTGACGGCAAATTAAAAGCGGGCGTTACCGCCAAAGACGTGGCACTTTACATCATCGGGCAAATCGGCACGGCGGGCGGCACGGGTTACGCCGTCGAATTTGGCGGCGAAGCCATCCGCAGCCTTTCTATGGAAGGCCGCATGACCTTGTGCAATATGGCGATCGAAGCCGGTGCGCGCTCAGGCATGGTTGCTGTCGACCAAACCACCATCGATTATGTAAAAGACAAACCTTTCGCACCTAAAGGCGAAGCATGGGACAAAGCCGTCGAATACTGGCGCACGCTGGTGTCTGACGAAGGTGCCGTATTCGATAAAGAATACCACTTCAAAGCCGAAGACATTGAGCCGCAAGTTACTTGGGGCACGTCGCCCGAAATGGTTTTGGACATCAGCGGCAAAGTGCCGAACCCTGCCGAAGAAACCGATCCCGTCAAACGCAGCGGCATGGAACGCGCCCTCGAATATATGGGTTTGAAGGCCGGTACGCCGCTGAACGAAATCCCCGTCGACATCGTCTTTATCGGCTCTTGCACCAACAGCCGCATCGAAGACTTGCGCGAAGCCGCCGCCATCGCCAAAGACCGCAAAAAAGCCGCCAACGTACAGCGCGTGTTAATCGTCCCCGGCTCCGGTTTGGTCAAAGAACAAGCCGAAAAAGAAGGCTTGGACAAAATTTTCATCAAAGCCGGTTTTGAATGGCGCGAACCAGGCTGCTCTATGTGCCTCGCCATGAATGCCGACCGCCTGACCCCGGGACAACGTTGCGCCTCCACTTCCAACCGTAACTTTGAAGGCCGTCAAGGCAACGGCGGACGCACCCACCTCGTCAGCCCCGCTATGGCCGCCGCCGCCGCCGTTACCGGACACTTTACCGACATCCGCACGATGGCGTAAGTATTTTCAGACGGCCTTTATTCATCAGGCCGTCTGAAACAACACCTTACACAAGTAAGTTTTCCTATTGCGAAAAACGTCCGAAAAACTTCTCAATCATTGATAACTTGAAAGGAAACTAGTATGAAAAAACTGTTTGCATTGGCTGCCGCAGCCCTCATCCTGTCAGCTTGTTCCAGCACTTGGTCAGGCGCAAAAAAGGATGCCAACCGCAATTGGGATAAAACCAAAGAAACTGCCGAGCGCGTAGCCGATAAAACCAAAGAAACCGCCGAACACGTTGCCGACAAAACCGGCGAAGCCGTTAAAAAAGGCGGCAATGCAATAGGTCGCGGCATGAGCCATGTTGGCAGCAAAATCGAAGCCGCTACCGAATAATTCGGTAAATCAGGCCGTCTGAAGCTCCTGACCACGTTTCAGACGGCCTGATACCTGATTACTTGTTCAGACATTTTCACGATTCCAAGCAAAGGGAGAAACAATGAGTAATCCGTCAAGCTGGTTTGGTATTCACGCTCATGATTTGGATCGCGCCAAAGCCTTTTACGAATCCGTATTCGGCAAGCCCCTGCAAGACGTTGGCGGCAACGGATTCCATTTCATCATTTTTCCAGCCGATTACACGCAACACGGTACGGCCGGCATGATTTGGCACGACAGCAACGCCCAGCCCGGCCACGGCGGTACAACCATTTTCTTCAATTGCCCGGATTGTGCCGAAACAGCAGAAAAAGCCGTTGCAGCAGGCGGCAAACTGTTACAAGAGAAATTCCGCATTGCCAACGGCTTTGCAGCCTTTATCGAAGATACAGAAGGCAACCGAATCGGTTTGCACAGCACACGCTGACCCGAATAGCCATAAAATTTCCCATTATTACTATAAGAATCTGACATGAAAGCCTTTACCAAAATTACCGCCATCGTCGCCCCGCTCGACCGCAGCAACGTCGATACCGACGCCATCATCCCCAAACAATTTTTGAAATCAATCAAACGCAGCGGCTTCGGCCCCAATGCCTTTGATGAATGGCGTTACCTCGACCATGGCGAACCGGGCATGGACAACAGCAAACGCCCATTGAACCCCGATTTCTCGCTGAACCAGCCACGCTATCAAGGCGCGCAAATCCTGTTGACGCGTAAAAACTTCGGTTGCGGCTCCTCGCGCGAACACGCCCCTTGGGCATTGGACGACTACGGCTTCCGCGCCGTCATCGCCCCCAGCTTCGCCGACATCTTCTTCAACAACTGCTACAAAAACGGCCTTTTGCCTATCGTTTTGACAGAAGAACAGGTTGACCAGCTTTTCAAAGAAGTTGAAGCTAACGAAGGCTATCAGCTCTCCATCGACCTTGCCGAACAAACCCTGACCACCCCTAGCGGCGAAACATTCACATTCGACATTACCGAACATCGCAAACACTGCCTCTTAAACGGCTTGGACGAAATTGGTCTGACCCTGCAACACGCTGATGAAATTCACGCCTTTGAAGAAAAACGCCGCCAAAGCCAGCCTTGGCTGTTTAACGGTTGATATACAAAAGGCCGTCTGAAAAATTTAAGTGTTTCAGACGGCCTTTAATCTACAAAAATATACCATGATTACCGACACCATAAGCAATGCCGCCCGCTACGCCGCGCTGCATCCCGACTTTGCCGAAGCCTTCCATCTGTTGCAGACCTTGGATTTTGCCAAACTGCCCGACGGCCAAGTGCCGTGCGAGAATCCCAATATCCGTATTTTTATCGGCAGCGAGCCGATGAGGACTAAAGGCAAAGCCCAGCCTGAAGCGCACTTAAAACATATTGATATTCAAACACCGATTGATGGCAGCGAAACGTATGGCTGGATAGACAGAGGCCGTCTGAAAAACGGTTTAGGCTACAACGAAAAGCGCGATATCGAGTTTTTCGACTGCGAGCCGGTAACCTGGTTGACTTTGGAGCCCGGTGAATTTGCGCTATTTTTCCCGAATGATGGGCATGCCCCATTGGTCGGCGACAGGGCAAACATACGCAAAGTTGTTTTTAAAATCTGTGTTGAAACCGAACGTCTATAATTTTTCAGACGGCCTTATCCCCTTATTCAGGACACAATATGTCTTTTTTCAGCAGGTTGTTCCGCTCCAAACCTAAATTAATGACTTGGCAGGAATTTGTCGAATACTTTGCCCGTCGCATTCAAGAAGAATTGGATCTTGAGACAAAAATCGACTGGGGTGAAACTATTGCGTCTTCGCCGATCATTGTCCATTTTTCCGAAAACGATGAAACGTCATCCAGCACATATTTGAGCAACTATTACACAAGTTATCTGCAAAATCCCGAGGCCTTGGAGGCTATTGTTGCAGCCAATTTAGCGGTTATCGATAAGATTCAGGACGCTGATGCCAGTGTTTCAGCACAACAAATTCTTCCGACAATTAAAAATACGATTTATCTGGAAAACGCCAGACTGATTACAAATACGGACGAAGCCGAACCTGCCGATTACTTTATATACAAACCGATTGCGGGCGATATCATGTTGCTTTATATGGTGGATAGGGAAGAATCCATGCATACGCTCAATCGTGAGCATATGAAAGAAGCCGGTATTGAAGATGAAGACGCCTTGTATCATACCGCCATCGATAATTTGCGCCAACGGATGAATGGACGTGTTCAAATTCATCATGCCGAAGGTTGGTCATTGACCCAAATCCATTTGGACAACATCTATGATGCTTCCCTGATTTTGCTTTTGAACGAAGTACTTAAAGACGATCCTATGCTTCCTGCCAATCCTGTTTTTACAGTCCTTGCACGCAACGCCCTGCTCGTTTGCAGCCCGTCCGATGAAGAGGCTTTGCAGGCGATGGCGAATATTGCCCTGCAGGCATTTGAAGACTCTGCCTACGCGATTTCTACCCAGCTTTACCAGTACCATAATGGTACAATCAGCGTTTTCAGAGCAAATTGATTTAAGGCCGTCTGAAAAACAGGCGACCTGCCCTTCACCTAAAACCTTCCCATAAGGAAACCCGAAATGACCAAACATATCGCTATCTTGCGCGGCGACGGCATCGGCCCTGAAATCGTCGCCGAAACCGTCCGCGTACTCGACAAACTTATCGCCCAAGGTTTGGATGTCAGCTACGAATACGCGCCTTTGGGCGGCGAAGCCTATGACGAATACGGCCATCCTTATCCAGAATTCACGCAAAACCTTTGCCGCAAAGCCGATGCCGTCCTGCTTGGTGCAGTCGGTTCTCCTCAATACGACAATCTCGACCGTCCGCTGCGTCCTGAGCGCGGCTTGTTGGCCATCCGTAAAGACTTAAATCTTTTTGCCAATTTGCGCCCCGCTATCCTCTATCCCGAGCTAGCCAACGCATCCACGCTCAAGCCTGAAATCGTTGCCGGTTTGGATATTTTGATTGTGCGCGAACTCACCGGTGATATTTATTTCGGCGAACCGCGCGGCATCCGCGTTCTGGAAAACGGCGAACGCGAAGGCTACAACACCATGAAATACAGCGAAAGCGAAATCCGCCGCATCGCCCACGTCGCCTTCCAATCCGCCCAAAAACGCAGTAAAAAAGTCTGCTCCGTCGGCAAAGCCAACGTTTTGGAAACCACCGAACTGTGGCGCGAAATCTTTGAAGAAATCGGCAAACAATATCCCGATGTCGAGCTTTCCCATATGTACGTCGACAACGCCGCCATGCAGCTCGTGCGCGCGCCCAAACAATTCGACGTGATTGCCACCGGCAACATCTTCGGCGACATCCTCTCCGACGAAGCCTCCATGCTGACCGGCTCCATCGGTATGCTGCCTTCCGCTTCTTTGGACGAAAACGGCAAAGGCCTGTACGAACCGTCTCACGGCTCCGCCCCCGACATCGCCGGACAAAACAAAGCCAACCCGCTGGCCACTATCCTCTCGCTTGCCATGTTGCTGCGTTACAGCCTGAACGACGAAGCGCGCGCGCAACAAGTTGAAAACGCTGTACAAAAAGTGCTGCAACAAGGCTTGCGCACCGGCGATATTTACGAAGAAGGCACGAAACTCGTTTCCTGCTCCGAAATGGGCGATGCGGTACTCGCCGCCTTGTAAAAAAACAAAGCGCGGATCACACCGCGCTTTTTCATCCGCCCTTTTCCGCCCGCCCCGTTCGTCAACCGCCTGCAAACCCACCATTTGCCGACAGGAAATGCCATAAATCCCTGCCTATGTTAGGATAAACGCCTTTACCGGCCCACACAAAGGATTATCATCATGAAAAAAATCATCATCGCCGCGCTCGCAGCCGCCGCCATCGGCACTACCTCCGCCGCCACCTACAAAGTGGACGAATATCACGCCAACGCCCGTTTCGCCATCGACCATTTCAATACCAGCACCAACGTCGGCGGTTTTTACGGTCTGACCGGTTCCGTTGAGTTCGACCAAGCAAAACGCGATGGCAAAATCGACATCACTATCCCCGTTGCCAACCTGCAAAGCGGTTCGCAACACTTTACCGACCACCTGAAATCAGCCGACATCTTCGATGCCGCCCAATATCCGGATATCCGCTTCGTTTCCACCAAATTCAATTTCAACGGCAAAAAACTTGTTTCCGTTGACGGCAACCTGACCATGCACGGTAAAACCGCTCCCGTAAAACTCAAAGCCGAAAAATTCAACTGCTACCAAAGCCCGATGTTGAAAACCGAAGTTTGCGGCGGCGACTTCAGCACCACCATCGACCGCACCCAATGGGGCAGGGACTACCTCGTGAACGTTGGTATGACCAAAAGCGTCCGCATCGACATCCAAATCGAAGCAGCCAAACAATAAAACTTTTGATAAGAATCAATAAAGATGCCGTCTGAAAGGTTTCAGACGGCATCTTTATTTTCATCATAACAAATTTGCTATATCATAAAAACTAATTATTATTAATTATGTGGAATAAACTTTATGACTACTCCGTTTAAGCTAAATACGCATCGTCTTTTTAATCTCAACATCATCCTGCTATCCCTGCTTTCCGCATCATGCTACGCAGAAGGCATGACATCTGCCGAGTTGCCGCAAGTCAACGTTAACGCGCACAAAGACAAAAGCAGCCGCGACCTGCAGGCTAAGGACGTTTTGGGCGACGGCGACGTGCTGACCGCCCATGATTTGAAAACCAAACGCGCCGTCTCACTCGGTCAGACTTTGGAAAAAGTCGGCGGCGTACAAAACGCCGGTTTCGGCCCCAATACCGGTCTGCCTCAAATCCGCAGCTTGAGCGGTTCGCGCGTCTATATCAGCGAAAACGGCATGGGTGTGTCCGATATGGCGGCAATCAGCGGCAACCTGCCGACCATGGTCAACCCGTTTTTAGCAGATAAAATCACGGTTTTGAAATCCTCGGCGGCAGTCCTGTACGGCGGCAACGCCATCGGCGGCGCGGTTGATGTCGATACCGGCATCATCCCGCATAAACTGCCGGAACAAGACTTCGGCGGCAAAATCGAATTGAGCGGCGGCTACAACACCCCGCACAACGAAGCCTTCCGTTTCGACGGCAAGACCGGTAATTTCGCATGGCATCTTGATGCTTCCAACAGCCAAATTTCAGGCTACCGCATCCCCGGCTCAAGCAAGCCCGATTTGTGCTACGACCCGGCGAACCGCCTCAACTCGCGCCTAATGTGGTCTTGCCAGATTACGCCGGAAATTGAAGAAAAACTCAATTACGGATATTTCAAATATAAACTCAAAGACAGCGCATCTTTTTTTAAGAAATACCCGGATGCCGATGAGAGTGAAGCCTACAAATTGGTAAAACCGATGTGGGGTGAATGGATTGACAATCCGCTTTACGACGGTTCACCTAATCGACGGCATACAATAGTTAAGGCCATGCGCGACGATACGCCCGTCCGCAAAGGTCGCCTGGGCAACAGCAGCCTGAAAAACCGCAGCGTTTCATTCGGCGGCAGCTATATCGGCGAGAAAGGCCACATCGGTGCCGCCGTCAGCCGCAGCCTGTACCGTTCCGGTATTCCCGGTTTCTCCTATTACAATATCGACGGCAACGGCAATCGCAAACTTGCCGCCGAACCCGCATCCGTCTATTCTCAGCAAACACGCTGGCTTGTGGACGCACTTTACCGTCCGCAATCCTCTTGGGTGGACAACGTCAGCTTCCTGACCTCATACACCGATACGCCGAATACCGAACTCTTGGGCTCGACCAAGGTTAACAGCCTCGACAGCCGTACCCTCCAAAACCGTATCGAGCTGAACCACCACTTCTCCTCTCTGTTTAACGGCAGCATAGGGGCAGACTACAAACGCCGCCATACCGAATCTTCGGGCTTGAACGGCAAACGTACCGGCAACTATTCCTACCTGCCCGATACGAACAGTCGTGAATACGGCATATTTGTCTTGGAAAACCTCAAATACCGCAACTATGAAGCCTCGCTCGGTTGGCGTTATGGCAATGTCCGCCACGGCCTTGACTTGGGCAGCTACAAAACAGCCCGTAATACTGGTTCCAAAAAAGGATCTGAGCAACGGAGCAGCCTCAAATACAGCCTCAACAGCTTCCATGCGTCAACCGGTTGGAAACCCCTTCCGTTTTGGAAAATAAATGCCCGCTACAGCCGCTCCCAACGCGCGCCGGAAATTAACGAACTCTATGCAAGCGGCAGCCATTATGCGCAACTTGCTTCGGAAAATCATTTTTCCGATTCCGTCTTACGTCCGGAAACTGCCAGAACATGGGAATTCGGCAACGAATTCGCGTGGAACGGCGGCAAACTCCGCGCCAACTATTACCAAACCCGATTCAACGACTACATTTATCTGTCTGACTCTGCACATGACGGCGGCGACCGCCTGCCGACCAAATACTGGCGTGCGGCAGATACCCGCATCCAAGGTTTGGAAATCGAGCTGACCCAACTTTTCGACCTGAAACAATACGGACAACTCGAACTGCGCCTGTTTGCCGACAGGGTTCGCAATCATGCCGACGACAAAGACAGCAGAAATGCGGACTCAAACCGCCTGCGCAATGACGGCTACTATATGCCCAACCTGCCTGTTTCCCGCTACGGGCTGGGTGCAAGCTGGAACAAAGGAGCATGGCAAATCGGCAGCAGCCTGACCCGCTACGCCGCTGCCAAACACACCGGAAACATGGCTGCGGCATACAAAGAACCCTCACTCGGCTCCTACGCCCTGCTCGATGCCTATGTCAGCCATACGCAAAAACACGGCAGATACAGCACAGAATGGTTCTTGGACGGCCGAAACCTGACCAACCGTACCGCGCGCGCGCAAAACTCCATACTCAAATACATTGCGCCGCTGCCCGGACGTTCTATCCGCACCGGTGTGAAAATTTCGCTGTAAATTGAAATAACGCACCAAACCAAATGCCGTCTGAAATATTTTCAGACGGCATTATTTATATCGGCATGAAGAGATTTATCAACCGTAAGCTAATATGCCCAACCCAATCATCCCCTTACCACCCTGATATTGTGAAGTATAGTGGATTAACAAAAATCAGGACAAGGCGACGAAGCCGCAGACAGTACAAATAGTACGGAACCGATTCACTTGGTGCTTCAGCACCTTAGAGAATCGTTCTCTTTGAGCTAAGGCGAGGCAAC
>NZ_JBPBFH010000079.1:0-529 GCF_050896295.1 Neisseria sp. SLRRB23 | reverse complement strand
CGTGGGCTCGGAGATGTGTATAAGAGACAGGCTAGGAACCAATGACACCACACAAGGTACATGTAAGGGGTTTTGCTATTCGCATAGCTCGTATTTTGCAGAAGTGCCTGAGCAGTATCAAAGGGAGAAAGGCTCAGTGCGCAGAAGCCGATTACCGACTTTAAGGGTTTGCTGACCACCATTATTTCCGCCGTCGTCTGTTTCGGCATTTACCACATCCTGCCTTACAGCCCCGATGCCAATAAAGGTATCGCGCTGCTGATTTTCGTTGCCGCACTTTGGTTTACCGAAGCCGTCCACATTACCATAACCGCACTGATGGTGCCGATTCTCGCCGTCGTACTCGGTTTCCCCGACATGGACATCAAAAAGGCGATGGCTGATTTTTCCAACCCGATTATCTACATTTTTTTCGGCTGGCGAACGGGTGAGTAACATATCGGAACGTACCGAGTAGTGGGGGATAACTGATCGAAAGATCAGCTAATACCTGTCTCTTATACACATCTCCGAGCCCACGAGACTCGAC
>NZ_JBPBFH010000078.1:0-540 GCF_050896295.1 Neisseria sp. SLRRB23 | reverse complement strand
GTCGAGTCTCGTGGGCTCGGAGATGTGTATAAGAGACAGCCTTTATACATTAGCCGACTCTTCCCAGTTTTTCCAAGCCAATTCGTAATATTCTTTTGGGAATCAATATATATCCCGTTTGCCGTACACCTGCAATTCGAGCGGATCGCCTTTGAGCAGGGTGAAGACGACGTTTTTTGCCGACGGCGACTTTAATCAGACGGCCGCGGTAGTTGATGTGGAAGGCATAGCCTGTCCACGCACTCGGCAGGAACGGTGCGAAGCTGAGTTTGCCGCCCCAAGTTTTCATTTGGGCGAAACCTTGGACGATGGCGAGCCACGAGCCGGTCATAGAAGTAATATGCAGGCCGTCTTCGGTGTCGTTGTTGTAGTCGTCCAAGTCCAGGCGGGCGGTGCGCCGGTACATTTCCACGAGGCATCGTCCACTTCAATCGCGATGTGTCCGTAGGCGTTGCCCAAGTCGTATCGTTCCGTATCCCAGTTGTGCGTCAGTTCCAAAACCTGTCTCTTATACACATCTCCGAGCCCACGAGACTCGAC
>NZ_JBPBFH010000077.1:0-594 GCF_050896295.1 Neisseria sp. SLRRB23 | reverse complement strand
GTCGAGTCTCGTGGGCTCGGAGATGTGTATAAGAGACAGCCTCAATTCTACGCCGAACTCTTCAAGAAACTGCGCTGCCTGCCGCATAACGGGCCAATCGCTGTTGCTGCCCACAGTTTGGAAGAGGCGGCGGAATGGGCGGACATCCTGTATATGACCCGCGTCCAGCGCGAACGTTTCGACGAACAGGAATTTGCCAAAATCCAAGGCAAATTCAACCTCGAAGCGTCTATGCTCGCCCGCGCCAAACCGAACCTGCGCGTGCTGCACCCCCTGCCGCGCACGGACGAAATCCACCCCGATGTCGATGCCGCGCCGCACGCCTATTATTTCGAGCAGGCGACCAACGGCGTTTATGCGCGTATGGCGATATTGTCGCTGGTGTTGAACGAAGAAGTGTGAGGAACCGATATGGAAGCGCAAAAACTCAGTGTCGAAGCCATCGAAAAAGGCACGGTGAAAGAAATGCTGAAACTTCTGATAAATTTCAGGATATTTCTCTAAGGCTTTTAATGCTTTTTCTTTTGAAACTGGAGGGTCATAGACATCTATCCCTGTCTCTTATACACATCTCCGAGCCCACGAGACTCGACG
>NZ_JBPBFH010000076.1:0-630 GCF_050896295.1 Neisseria sp. SLRRB23 | reverse complement strand
TCGGTTGATACCAGTAATCACAGTCGTGGGGGAATTACAGCAAGCGTTTCCTTAAAAGATTGGGTAAACAATCAAAAACAAAATGGCATTGCCCCAATCAGAAAAGCACGTTTCTATGGTACAGCCACAAATGTGAAGAATGATTACGCCGATGTTTTACAGAAAAACGGCTATACCTATACGGGTGCAGACGGCAAAACTTATAACAGCGGAGCCTATTCGATTGTGCATAACAAGGATTTTGTGAGGAACAAATGGATACCTTTCTTGCTAGGAACCAATGACACCACACAAGGTACATGTAAGGGGTTTTGCTATTCGCATAGCTCGTATTTTGCGGAGGTGCCTGAACAGTACCAAAGGGATAAGAATGGGGATATTTTTGAGAAAAATGGCGAACCTGTTTTAACGGAAACTTGGAAAGATTATAAGTTAATATGGAGCGAACCGACCGAAAAAGATGAAAATGGTAAATACATCAACAAATATATTCCTAAATTAATCAACCCAAACAAACCAAATGGAGAAAAATATGAAGAAAAACCATTTTAATATAGCATTACTTTTTGTTTCCACCATGATGCTAACAGGATGTTTTGGTCATTGTGCGGATTTTAATTGCACGAGACT
>NZ_JBPBFH010000075.1:0-956 GCF_050896295.1 Neisseria sp. SLRRB23 | reverse complement strand
TAAAACCACGTACAGAAAGTGTGGTTTATGCGGCAAATTCAGAGGCAGCAAATAACATGTTTACTCTGCGTTTACATGACCGTCTCGGCAATGTGTTTATGCAACCTAATAAAACCCAAGCAGTCTGGCTTCGTACAATTCGCTCAACCCATGACCAACAACTCATCGGTGGAGAAAGTACGCTTCAAGGCGCGCGGAATGGCGTGCAACTTGGTGGCAATCTCTACCACAAACAAACGCCTCACGGCAATGTGTTAGCGGGATTAATGGCAGGCTATGCCAAATATCAATCAACGGCAGTTAATCATGAAACCGATATCGTGGCAAACGGTCAAGTGAAAGGTTATAGTCTTGGTGTATATGGCACTTGGTATCAGAATAACGAAAATCACACGGGCGCTTATGTCGATAGCTGGTTAAACTACAATTGGTTTAAAAACCGTGTTTTGGGCAATAAATTCCGCGAAGAATATGGTAGCCGCGGTCTTACTGCCTCTATTGAAGCAGGTTATAATTTCTTAGTGTTAGATAAAACTGCGACAAACGGTAACCAATATCGCGTTTATATTCAGCCTCAATTGCAAACGCGCTATATGGCAGTAAAAGGTCAGCATGTCGAGCAAAACGGTACGCAAATAAAACCACTCGGACAAGATAATTTACAAAGTCGGGCTGGAATTAAAGCGTATTTAGACGCTAAATTTATGAATCATATCGAAGTTACGCCTTTTGTGGCGATAAATAGCCTCTACCAAAACAAAGGTTTTGGCGTATCAATGGACGGCGAAAAACGATTGATTGATAATAATAAGAAAGCGTTTGAGTTTGAAATGGGTGCCGATGTTAAACTGGAAGATAAGGTTAAACTTTGGGCTTCATTCGCTACGCAATCAGGCAAACATCGTGACAAAAATAAACAAGGTCAAATGGGCTTGAAATTTGAGTTTTAATCATTC
>NZ_JBPBFH010000074.1:0-1133 GCF_050896295.1 Neisseria sp. SLRRB23 | reverse complement strand
AAAGCAAAGCCAGCGGCCACAGCCGCAGCGTCGGCAGCCAGAGCGACCTCTTTGCCGGCGAAGGCGGCTACCACATCACAGCCGACAGCGTCCGGCTCAAAGGCGGTGCCATCGCTTCTGCCGCAGACAAAGACCACAACGAACTCACCGCCCGCAGTTTCAGCTTTGAAGACATCCGCAACGAAAGCAGCTACAGCGCCAGCAGCATGGGTATCGGTGCCGGTTATGGCGGCAGCCTGAAAGGAAGCGACAGCTTCAATCAAAGCGCCTTCGGCCGTGCGTCCCAAACCGCCGGCCAGAACATGAATAAAGGCTTCAACTACAGCCCCACCCTGCCACAACATGAAAGCGGCGGCAGCCAAGGCTATACCCGCTCGGTACTCAGCGAAGGCAACATCACCATCGGCGGCAAAAAAACCAGTGCCCGCGCCCTCGGCATCCATACCGATTCGGCCACTGCCCATCACGGTGCCGACAGCGTTCCCGATCTGCAAAACCTACTCGACAAACAGCAAACCGTCGCCCAATCGACTGCCGCCATCCACAGTGCCGTCGGCACCTATAGGGGCAACCGTGCCAAAGCGGCAGCCGAAGAGCTGGAAAAACAACAGGCCGCTTACGAAGGCCGTCTGAAAGAACAAAACGACGGCAGTTATGAGCAATATGCCGGTAAAAGCGACAGCGAACGGCTGGCCATGAGGCTGGGGAACGCGAAGTATGCCCAAGCTTACCAAGAAGCCCGAAGCTGGGGCGTAGGCGGCAGCAAAAGCCGTGCGCTTAGCGCCGCCGAAACCCTGATTACCGGCGCATTGGGCGGCCAGGGGGATCTGCAGCTGGCGGCCAATACGTTGGCGCCGTATGCTGCAGCCGCCATCGGCAAGCGCTTCGGCCACGTTGAAAACAAAAACGAAGCCGCGCAAGCAATCGGCCACTTTATGCTCGGTGCCGCCTTGGCCTACGCCAACGGCGCCGACCCGCTTGCCGGCGGCAGCGCCGCCGTTGCCGCCGAACGTGCGGCCGGGTATCTGGCCGGACAATACGACGACGGCCATACCGCGATTGACCCGACAACGGGGAAATTCAATCCCAACCTGTTACCCGAGCCCATCAAAGAAGAGATCAAAGCGCAGACC
>NZ_JBPBFH010000073.1:0-1147 GCF_050896295.1 Neisseria sp. SLRRB23 | reverse complement strand
TAAAGGTTTGGACGGCACATGGTTTTCTTCAGACGGCATTTCTGTTTTTTCCCACAACTATAACGGAGGACGATATGGATACTGAGGACAAAGGTTTTTCTGAAAGCGCACAATCTGCTTTACGGCACGCTGATTGCGGTCATCGTGATGATTTTGATGCCGAACTCGGGCAGCTTCGGTTTCGGCTATGCGTCGCTGGCGGCCTTGTCGTTCGGCGCGCTGATGATTGCGCTGTTGGACGTGTCGTCGAATATGGCGATGCAGCCGTTTAAGATGATGGTCGGCGATATGGTCAACGAGGAGCAGAAAAGCTACGCCTACGGGATTCAAAGTTTCTTAGCGAATACGGACGCGGTTGTGGCAGCGATTCTGCCGTTTGTGTTCGCGTATATCGGTTTGGCGAACACTGCCGAGAAAGGCGTTGTGCCACAAACCGTGGTCGTAGCATTCTATGTGGGTGCGGCGTTACTGATTATTACCAGTGCGTTCACAATCTCCAAAGTCAAAGAATACGACCCGGAAACCTACGCCCGTTACCACGGCATCGATGTCGCCGCGAATCAGGAAAAAGCCAACTGGTTCGAACTCTTAAAAACCGCGCCTAAAGTGTTTTGGACGGTTACTCCGGTACAGTTTTTCTGCTGGTTCGCCTTCCGGTATATGTGGACTTACTCGGCAGGCGCGATTGCAGAAAACGTCTGGCACACTACCGATGCGTCTTCCGTAGGCCATCAGGAGGCGGGCAACCGGTACGGCGTTTTGGCGGCGGTGTAGTCGGTTGCGGCGGTGATTTGTTCGTTTATTCTGGCAAAAGTACCGAATAAATACCATAAGGCGGGTTATTTCGGCTGTTTGGCTTTGGGCGCGCTCGGTTTCTTCTCTATCTTCTTCATCTACAATCAATACGCACTCATCCTGTCTTATATCTTAATCGGCATCGCTTGGGCGGGCATTATCACTTATCCGCTGACGATTGTGGCCAACGCTTTGTCGGGCAAACACATGGATACTTATTTGGGCCTGTTTAACGGCTCTGTCTGTAGAATTTTTAAATTTTCAGACAGCTTTTGAATATTGCCGTTGCTCGACGTTCTGGATTCCCGCCTACGCGGGAATGACGGCAGAGCAGTTTCAGTTGTTTCTAAAT
>NZ_JBPBFH010000072.1:0-1181 GCF_050896295.1 Neisseria sp. SLRRB23 | reverse complement strand
GGAGATGTGTATAAAGAGACAGCATCCGTACTCCGTACATGGCTGATGGCCGTGCTGATACTTGCCAGCGGCAGTATTTTTCAGACAGCATCGGCAGCCGTCGTCCATGTTTCCCCGCAAGACAATCTTGCCGAAATCGGTTAAAGTTATAGTTGTTCCGTTTTCGGTATTGGGTTTAACAGACTCTTTCTGAAACTCCGGTTGATAAATACGCTCACTTTTTTTAATCTCTGCATAATCCAAAGTAAAAGTAACCCGTTCGTTTCCTTGGATAGTAGAGATTTCGATTTTGTTGCCAAGCCTGAATAATGCCAATTTACCAAGACCTTTTTTACCCGTTGGAATTCTTCCGCACGGGGAGGCTTGT
This sequence comes from Neisseria sp. SLRRB23, assembly GCF_050896295.1. Lineage (NCBI taxonomy): Bacteria > Pseudomonadati > Pseudomonadota > Betaproteobacteria > Neisseriales > Neisseriaceae > Neisseria > Neisseria sp. SLRRB23. The sequence goes on along the minus strand of NZ_JBPBFH010000072.1, from coordinate 814 downwards.
TTTTCTTCCCTTCTGTTCCGACCGATTCTCAAATAAAAATCATTGATTTCATCGAAGCTCATTCCTATGCCATTATCTTTAATAACGATTTTATGCTCCGGTTTATCGAATAACCTAACTTCCACTTCCGTAGCACATGCATCGTAGGCATTCGCTATCAACTCGGCAATCGCAGGAACAGTGTGCGAATACATCTTTACACCCAAATGTTCGATTACGGTTGGCTCGAAACTCATTTTCAATTTTTCTTCAGACATGTTTTCTCCTTTTCTAACATTCGATATTATCAACAATTGCCCTGCCTATTTTTTCCGCATACATCGGAGGAACGGCATTACCAATCAAACGGGCTATCTTGTCCCTACTGCCCGCTTTAAAGACATAGTTACGAGGGAACGATTGCAATGTTGCACCTTCTCGCAGGGATAACGCCCTATCTTCTTCAGGATGGGCAAACCGCCCGTTGGAAATGCTAAAGAATTTGGTCGTTATGGTAGGTGCGGGCTTATCCCACCATAGCCTACCGAACGTGTCTTTAAAACTATTGTCTTTTCCGATAAAACATTCCAGCTGTAATTCGGGAATATGCGCAAAAGCCAAACGGTTTCCTCCGTTTTTAGGTATCAAAGCCAATCGTTTCAAATTGATATCGGATAATCCCGCACAACTATGCCTGTCTAGCAAAATTGCAGGTCAATTGTCGGGCGGTGAACGTGGCCGTCTGCACTTGGCAAAAACCTTGTTGAGCGGCGGCAATGTGTTGCTGCTGGACGAACCGTCTAACGACCTTGATGTAGAAACCCCTGTCTCTTAT
>NZ_JBPBFH010000071.1:0-1421 GCF_050896295.1 Neisseria sp. SLRRB23 | reverse complement strand
GGGCTCGGAGATGTGTATAAGAGACAGTGGTCAAGTGGGGTAAATACATTTGCCGTATAATGGGTTCAGTCTTCTACTGAGAGGGATAAGGCAACATCTGTTGCAGCAAACCAGCTTCCAACGGTTTGGTTTACTAGTAGTATCAAAGAACACAGATTCTGAATATATAAGGGTAATCCCATGCGTAACGCCGTAGGATTGGATATATCCAAGCTGACATTTGACGCATCCGCCATGGTCGGCAAAACGGAGCATTCGGCAAAGTTTGACAACGATTCAAAAGGTTTAGATCAGTTTTCGGACCGGTTGAAAAGCTTGGGATGTCAGAATCTGCATATCTGCATGGAGGCAACGGGAAACTATTATGAAGAAGTTGCCGACTACTTCGCGCAGTATTACAGCGTTTACGTAGTGAACCCGCTGAAAATAAGCAAGTATGCAGAAAGCAGGTTCAAGCGAACCAAAACAGGCAAACAGGATGCAAAACTGATAGCGCAGTATTGCCGGTCGGCGCAGGAAAGCGAGCTTGTAAAGAGGCAGAAGCCTACGGACGAGCAATACAGGCTTTTACGGATGACCGCAGCATACGCGCAAATCAAAAGCGAATGCGCGGCAATGAAAAACCGTCATCACGCGGCAAAAGATGAAGAAGCGGCCAAAGCATATGCGCAAATCATCAAAGCCATGAATGAACAGCTTGAAGTTTTAAAGGAGAAGATAAAAGAGCAGACGGAGAAGCCTAACTGCAAGGAAGGCGTGAAGCGTCTTGAAACCATACCGGCAATAGGCAGAATGACCGCAGCCGTATTGTTTCATCATCTAACATCTTCGAAATTTGAAACATCAAACAAATTTGCAGCGTTCGCAGGCTTAAGCCCGCAACAAAAAGAATCCGGGACAAGCGTAAGGGGAAAAGGCAAACTGACCAAGTTTGGCAACAGGAAATTACGCGCCGTCTTGTTTATGCCGGCCATGGTCGCATACCGGATAAGGGCATTTCCCGACTTCATCAAAAGGCTGGAAGAAAAGAAGAAGCCTAAAAAAGTCATCATCGCAGCATTGATGCGTAAACTCGCCGTTATTGCGTATCACGTACATAAGAAAGGCGGAGATTACGATCCATCGCGTTACAAATCGGCGTAAATCCCGAAAGGAAAAAAGGCATTTTTTAAATGCCTGCTTTGCCGCGTCTGAAATCCGGTGAATTTTCAAATATTGAAATTCAATGGGTTGAAAATGAATTGTAAAGATGCTGTTGTCAATTAAAGTAGTATCTTGTCATTCCCGCAAATGCAAAACGTGAAATTGCTCGCGGGAAGGCTTTCAACTCATTTAATAGTCTACCAAAACCTATATGATATGCAGAAAAACTTATAAAGTCCTTTTCTATTTGTTGAAATCCTGTCTCTTATACACATCTC
>NZ_JBPBFH010000070.1:0-1458 GCF_050896295.1 Neisseria sp. SLRRB23 | reverse complement strand
ATCGAAGCCTGTACCGCCAAACTGCAGGAGCAACCGTCGTTCTTCAACAGGCTGATGAAAACCAACGACAAGCTCAACAGGCAGATTGACGTGTTGCAGAAACAGTCGGCAGCCATCCACAACGAAGTAGTAATCAAGCGCCGCCTGTACGTCTGCCGCGCACCGGTAGAGTGTGAGGGCGGTCATTGTGCCCCTCCCTCATATTCGGCAACCGCTTCGCCAAGCGCGGCGTGTATGGCGTATGCCTGTTCGATGTTGATGAATAGGTCGTCGCTGCCGATGGTGATGTTGATGTATCCCTGTTCGGGATTGGCGGCGGCGCCAATGGTTTTCCCGTCCCATTGGGTCAGGTCGATGTTTGCCATTTTTTTGTTTCCTTTCTCTGTTGCCGTCCGAAGCAGTTGCAAACTAAAAATCGACTACTGCTTCAGAGTGCGGGGCCCGCCCGCAGGGCGCGGCGTTTGTTTGCGGTTTTCCGTCCGGTTTTACGCCCTGACGGCGGGCTTAATTAAAAGGGATGTCGTCCTCGATGTCTTCGGCAGGCGCGGCATTGCCTTGCGGATATTCCGTCCGCCCTTCCGCCGCTTGGGCCTGTTTCTGCGGCGGCGCCGGCGGTTGGCGGCCGTTTACGGCTTCGGCATATTCCGGGCTTTTGGCAATCTGCTCCCTCAGTTTCTCGTTCAGGAGGCCGTAATTCGCCCAATCGGGGTCTGACAGGTCGAAGGCAAAAACGGCGTTGTCCGGCTGTTTCGGGGTGTAGCTCTTCATCTTGTTGCTGATGGCGGAAATGTTGGCATAGGTGGTTTTGCCGTCGCTGCTTTCTTGGTGGGCGATACTCAACAGGCAGGGCTTGCCCAAAATATTGCGCAAATCGAAGTTGTCGCGTTCTTCCGGTGTAAAGTCCCTTCCGCGCCAGCTTTTGAGGTCTGTTGCCAGTTGGCTTTTGCTGTGCAGGCTGGCGGTGTACCGGCGGCTGATGAGGTAGGGCCTGCCGTCCGGCATCAGCATTTCCGGATCGCCTTCCGGGTCGATTTCCCACTGCACTAAAATCTTGTGCTGCCGCTTTTGTTCGTTTTGGTACTCGACGAGCTGCGTACCCAAATCGATGATGCGGATGCAGGTGGCGTGATGGCTGCCTGCCGGGCATGGTTTGAAATTGCTTTCGTCTTTCACACTTAAAATCAATGACATTTTCGGTCTCCTGTTAAAGGTCGTTTCGTCTATCGGTCTCGCGCTGTTTTATGCCTTGCGCGGCGGCGTTACCTGATAATGCTTTTAATGTGGCCTTCTGCCTGTTTTTCGGTCATCCGCCGTGTTTCGGCGGTTTCCGTGCCCCGAACACGCCCATATCAGGGCCGCCACCAAACCGAAAGACAGCCAAGTTCCCACACCCAAGACCGCCAAAGGGTCGAACAGCAGCACCGCCGCCAACGCCTGCCACCACGTTGCCCACGCCGA
>NZ_JBPBFH010000006.1:0-70142 GCF_050896295.1 Neisseria sp. SLRRB23 | reverse complement strand
TCTGTATTCGTCCCTACTTACTGCCAGCGAAATTGCTTATCGCTTTGTATTCGGAATTGAAACCTTACCGGCTGCAAAAATGGCAGAAACGTTTGCGCTGACATTTGTGATTGCTGCGCTGTATCTGATTTGTCAAGGTGTCAGGATCAACCGCCAATACTTCGTTGCTGACGGTTGTCTTATGTTTGGCAGGGTCGCAAACATTGACAACATAAGCGACACCGCTGCCGTAGCGCGTCCAGATGTGTGCGGCATCCGGCAGAGTAAAGCCCTTGCCGGTCAGCTCGCCGCCGAATCGGGCAAAATCTTTTTTAATTTGACATACCGTCAGCTCATTGACCGCGCCGACAGGCGCAGTGCCGACGATGGCGGTAATTGCGCCGTCAACGGTATAGACGGGATTGGAGCCGCCGTCAATGCGGATGGTCTCCGTGCCGTGATGGTAGGCTGCTGCCATGATGGATACTCCTATTTTTTAGGTTTTAAATCGGAATTGAGGTCTTGGTCGGTTCGGCGATAGCGGGCAGCGACGAAGAGGGGGCGTTTTTCTTCACGGCAAACTTCAACCTGCTGAGTCTCAGTCTGCAAGACAAGCTGATACTGCCATGCGCCCGCATCCTCGGCTAAAAACTCCTCACTGATAAGGTGGCAGGGCTGGCAGTTCGGCGGCGCAAAACCAACCATAGCAAGACGTGTCTCATCTAAAATCGCCAGCGTGCCGTCATCCGCATTAAGGCTGCTGCCGAAAACGGTCAACACCAACCTGACATCGCGCTGCTGCGCAATACGGCCGAGCTGCTCAATATCGCCAAATTTACTGCCACCGTAGCCGACCAAGATTGCCCCGACGGGATGGATAAATTGGTATTCGGACGGCCGCTCCGGAAAAGCCTCAACGCTGACCCACGGGATAGCGGCCTGCAAATGCTCTACTACCGCATCAATAATCGGACGTGTCGCGCTCATCAGTAGCCTCCTAAATCCATTTTGTCGCGCGCTCGGACGTGATACGCGCCCGGCTCGGGTTGCGACGGCTTGTCCAATGCGGCGATGCCGATGTGGATTTTGCCGTCGCGGATGGCTTCCAGCGTCTTAATGGTTGCGTTGTAGGCAGTTTCCAGCGGTTTCGGAAAGTCAGCGCGGTTGATGCGGCGGCTGTGCAAAAAATGGCGGGCGATGTTGATGCACAAAGGCTGCAACACCGTCGGCGTGTCCTTCAGCGGCAGCACATATCTGCCGCGCAGGTATCCGTCCACCAAATCGCAGGCATAACGCACTGCCGCATCAATGACCTGAGCGTCGGGTTCTGTCCCGCGCGCATTGTCGTTGGTCAGCTGCACCAGCTCCGTTTTGCCCATCGCAGCCGTCAAATCATCCGCGCCGATATACATGGCTTACTCCGCCCCTTCGGCTGCTGCCGGTTTTTTACCGCGTTTCGGCTTTTCAACTTCGCCCGTAGGGGCATTGCCTGTATCATCTGACGGCGTATCTTCGGACGGCGGGGTGTCATTTTGTTGCGCATCTAGCTCTTCGCCGGTTGTCAGTGTCGGGGTAACGTGTGCCGCGACCGATTCGTACTGCTCCGCCGTCAATTCGACCGCTTCGCCGACCTCGACACGAAATTGGCCGCCTTGTTCGTTTTCCAAAATCAACGGAGTGTTTGCGATATAAACTTTAGCCATGATCAGCCTTTCAAAAATACTTGGATAACTTCGCCCGCCGCTGTCGCCGCAGAGCGCGCCGTACCGGCAACCTTGGCATTACCTTCCGCCTTGACTGCCGCGCCTTGCGCATCGGCTGCTACTTCATCGCCGACGGCAATCGTGCCGCCTGCCTCAACTAAGGCGATACCCAATACATCGACGGCCAACATTTCGCCCGCATCCGCATCCAAAGTAGCAGTACCCAGAACTTTCACACCGGCGGCTGCCTGTTTGCCTGCGAAATCCACAAAGCGGTTTTTGACCACCTTGCCTGATGTTTTGACCGTGGTTACCAAGACCACTTGTTTCGTTTGTGCCATTTAAGACTCCTTTTGCTGCGCGTCATGCGCATTTTCTTTGATACGGTAGGCTTCCAAGGCCAACAGATTTTGCAACGCGTCCTGATAGGCCAGCTCGCGCCCCGTCTCCGCCACGAACGCCTCGGAATTGAGAGCGGCAGAATGGCCGACGACGACAAACCCGGAATGCAAGATCACCGTACATACGGTTGAAGTCGTTCCTTCGACGCGGTGGTACCGTACCTCGGTAATGCGGGCATTCAAATCTTCATACTTCACAGATAACGTCATTTTTTCCTCCGCAGGCCGTCTGAAGCCTTTCAGACGGCCTTTCAACATCTACTCAACCGCGTTTTCAAACAAGAAACCGCATGCACCGCCGACCACTGCCGCTTTGCGGATGTCGGTATAGCGCGCGTATTCCACCTTGCCGCCAACTTCTTCGTAGCGGTCAACTACCGGCATACCGCGACGGCGGAAGGTATAACCGAAGCTTGGCTCACCCTCGTCATTGCCACCGGAAGCTGTATGCGGACGCACAATCAGGCTGGCGAATTTGCCCCAAATATCTTGGGTGGCCTTATTGGCGGCAGATGTAGATACCGCCTCGCCGACGATGATGTCGTCCAGCTCCAGCAAATTTTTCAGCTGCTCGACCGTGAGTAGGGACTTGCGTTCATTTGCACCCAGTGCGCCGATGAGCTTCTCGTGGCGTTTCAGTGCCGACAGCACGCTCGCGCCTACCACCAGCACCGACGGGCGTACACCGCAGCCTGCGCGAACCGTTTCGCGGGCGATCTCGATGTCTGCCAACGGATCAGAGTTTTTATCGCTCCATTTTTGGGTGGAAGCCAAATCTTTGCTGAAACCTGACTGATAAGCCGATTTGTTTTGTAGGAGGGCGGCAGTTTCGATTTCTTGACGCAGCTGCACGCCATTGACCACGCGGCGTGTTGCCTTGGCGCGCTCGTCGTACATGGATTCCGCTTGTTCGCGGTAATCCACACCAGCAGCCAAATCATGTTCTTCCAACACGACCGGCATAAAGCTTGGTGAGTCTAGCGTAATCACATTCGATGCCGCGCCGACCGCACGTTCGGTCTGATATTCGACAAATGACCCCTTGCCGAACACCGGCACACGCAAGCCTTCTTTGTCAGCAAAAACCTCTGGGAAGATTTTTTCGGCAATAAAATTCGACTGTTTGTAGCCTAGTGCGAGATTGGTCAAAACCGGATCATACTGACCGCGCAGACCGCGCAAATGAGATGCACTCATGTTTTATCCTTTTTTAGGTCAAATGCGACGACGTCGTCGCATTTGACGGGTTGATGATTTAAGCAATAGTACGGCGGGCAGCTTCTTCATAAGGGATGCCATCCTTTGCCGCCAATGCCAATGCACGTTGGTGATGGCTCAAGGCTTCCGGGTCCGCCGCTTCGGCAAAGTCTGCCGCCAATCCCGACGGTGTTTCGCCTTTAGCCATTTCGCCGCCCTGAATCTGCTTAGGCAGCACGGCGGTAAAAAACGCACGCAGAGCGGCAGACAAAGGCTGCTTCTTACTGCCTTCGCCGAAGTCGGCGGTTACGTCGTCAGGGTATTCGGCAAAATCCAAAACCTTGACGACCAAATCCTTGTCGGCAGGTTTCAGACGGCCTTCTTTAACCAAGCCTTCGGCAAATTCGGCATTCTGCTCATGCGCACCATCGCGCAGGGCGGTATGCTGCTCGTCTTTCAGCTTTTTCAATTCCGCCTGCGATTCGGCAGCCTTCTTCTCGGCAGCTTCGCGGGCGGCCTTTTCGGCTGCAAGTTCTTGTTCCAGCGACATAGGGGTCTCCTTGTTTTCATGGTTTTCTGGGGGTGGGGGTAATTCGGTAAATTCGGCAGGTGCATGAGTTTGAGGCACGGCAGCCAATTCTTTAATTGCCTCAATTTGCCAGTCAGGCAGTACTTTATCGGCTTCCTCTAGGCCGAAACGGCCGATAAACCAGTCTCTGAAACGGCTTAATAAGGAGGCTGTCTGAAGATGTGCGTCTTCGGAAAACTCGACATAAACTTCGCCCTCGGCAAAACTGATGGCGGACAAGCCCTTGACTGCGGGCGGTTGCGCGCCCAAAAAGCCAACATGACGCAGCGTCCAAACACCCGGTTTAGGATTGTTCGGGCTGGTTGGCGGGTAAAAACTTGCCGACACTTTTTTATATCGTCCGGCCTTAACCAAATCCGCAAAGCCTTCATCAACTTGGGCAAAGTCCGCCGTCAGTACGCCGTTCTCAGCTTTCAGTCCGCTGACCCAGCCGTAAGCCGGCGCGTCCGCCTTCGGGTGGCCGACCACAATAGGAGCCTCATGCACCTTCGGGTCATATGCTTGGGCAGCGGCGGCAAGGTCGGCCTCGGTAATCGTTACCGTATTGCCGTTTGCATCGGTGCGCGTCCCTGCGCGAAAAATTTCGTAAGACATAAAAAAGCCTCATCGTATGGATGAGGCTATTGTGGCAAATGCCGTCTGAAACGGCTTTTAATCGGGTTTAAAACTTATTTCGGCAGATCGAGGTCATACTGCCATATCGGCAGCAGGATCATCATGAATCTTTATCCATCCACAATCTTTTAATCGGGGCTAGTAAAAACAAATGCGCCAAATTTGCGTTTTTAGCGCGTTTCGGTTTCAGGGTGGGCAAACCCCCGACCGCAAAGAGAAACGCAATATAAAATCGGTCAGGGCTAAACCTGACCGATGTTTTAATTATGCGGTGTACTTACGAAAACAAATCTGCCTGTTTTTTCGCCCGCTCTGCCATTCCAACCTCCTTGACGATGCGGTAAACGTGCTGTACGGTCAGACCGTATTTTCGGGCGAGGCTTGCATGATTCTTACCGTCAAACTCCTTGTAAATTTGCATATCCCGCTCCGATACCCTGCCCAAAAGGTTTTTCGGGAAATAAATCAACTGCCCGCCCCAGTTGCTGGTCAGATGATGGGACAGCTTTTTAGATACTTCGACCGCCTGCTGCCGCTCCATCGGCAATACCGACATCAAGCAGGCGACCGCCTGGTCTTCTAAGTCCGCCACCAGCTCAGGCACTCTGTTGTCCGCCATTTTCCACCCTCACTTTCCACTTCTTCAGATGTTCGATGACCCGTATTGCGTCATCAGTCCCCAACCATCCATGATAATCTATGCCCGTCATCCGTTTGACAAATCGAGCCAGGCTCAATTCAGACGGGCTTCGCACCGCGCCCAAACGGTGCAGCTCCAACCAAAGCGCGCGTATCTTTTTGACCTGCGCCTCTATCATGCGGTTGGGCATATGCACTGGCAAATCAGGTTTGCCTGATGCCGCCTGCGCTTTTGTGGTAACCACAAAACCCCGCATCTTCATAGCCCGCACGGCAAGCTCCAGCTCCTCGACCGATAACTTGGTACTGCTCGTCTTGCCGCATGACAGATTGGCGAGCAGCGCGCGGTATTCGCTGTCGTCCATCATCAACTGGGTTTTAGCCACATGGATGAGCCGTATCAACCGCTGTTTTTTCTGAGCACGGGTTTCCATTTCCAGCCTCCTAAGAACCTCAAAAAAGTGAAACATCGTTTCACTTTTTTCAAGAAAATCAATAAATAATGATATTCTATTCGGGATTTTTGCGCAGTGCAACTAAAACGGACGGACGCAAAAAAGGTCGCCTGAATCTCTTCAGACGACCTTTTAAACATCAGCGGCTTTAACGGTTCACCGCGTCTTTCAAAGCCTTACCTGCACGGAATTTAGGCGTTTTTCGTGCTGCGATGATCAGCGGTTCGCCCGTTTTCGGATTGCGGCCTTTACGCTCGGCAGATTGGGCAGTGTGGAACGAGCCGAAGCCGACCAAGGTAACGTCTTTGCCGTCCTTCAGCGTCTGCGTTACCACGCTGACAAACGCATCGACAAATTCCGCCGCATCGCGTTTGTTCAATTCTGCCTCATCAGCAATCGCTTGGATTAATTCAGATTTATTCACTTTTTGACTCCTGTTTAGGTTTAAATGCGGCAGACCGTGCCGCGCGGGTTATGGATTTATAGTTTCAGACGGCCTAATGTCTACGGATGGGCGGCGTCATCATCTGCGCCGCCTGTATCGTTTTGCTGATTAACACAGCCGTTTGCTGCGCGCCTGTTTTATCCTTTGCATCCGCCGCCGGGAGGTCGCCTTTAAACTTAATGTAGGTACCTTCAGGCATATCTTCGATTTCTATAATGACTTTAGCCATTGTTTTTTCCCTCCAAAATTTTCAATATTTCTGCCCATTGATTCGGGCTGACACGATATTCAACATAACTTGAGTAACCACTATCTGCTTTTAAATGCAACGTTAACGTGGCATCTTTTTTATCTTGCATAAATTAGATCCTTTCTCCCTTTTCACACCTTCGCCACATCCAAATTCATCAACTGATACTCCCCATCCTCGCCGCGCTGATACACCCGCACAAACGGCTTGCTGATATGCACCTGCAAACTGTCGGAGAGCGCATCCATCGCTCGTTGCCATTTTTCGTCGGTGATTTGCAGGCGGCGCAGTCCGAGTACGCGGGCGGTGCTGATGTTGCCTTCTTTGTCCACCTGGAAGGCCGCGTTAATCAGCGTTTTCAATTCCGTGCGGCTGCCTTCCGTCCATTCGTTGATACATTCATCAATTAAGGCTTTGGCGGCAATCAAACCTTCGTCAAATACCAACGTATCCTGCATGGCAAGGTTGACGCGGTACGCGCCGTCGAAGCTGTGCAGGCTGATATTGCCTTTCTTACCACCAACATTTACGTCGTAGCGGTCGGCACTCAACTGCACAAACGCGGCAATATCGTCCATCGCCTCGCGTTTGAAAGTGATTAAGTCATCCTGCACCGCGCGCGCTTTGGCAGCAATTTCCAGCACCAGCTCGTCACGCAGTAGGTCGATTTCTTTAATATTGGCCAGCGGCACGAGATTGCCTTTGGCATCCTTTTTGTATTGGCTTACATCTAAATTACTCATTTTGTTTTACCTTTCTGCCTCTCGGCATAAATCCTTTTACACTCATCCACCGACCGGTGGTGTGGCCCGTGTATCCAATCCCTGTTCATGCAAGGAGAGCTTTCCAGCAGGCTGAGTGTTTGTTTGAGTTTGGCGGCCTGCGCCTTGCCGTATTCGGTCGGACGATGTTTCTTTTCCAATTTCGGCACCATCCTGATTTCGGGCGGAGGCAGGTGTTTGATAAGGTCGGCAGGGTTTGGCCACTCTGACGAGGATGCCGCGATATCCCTAAAGGCTGCCTGTATTCTGATTTCATCCTGTTCCGGTTGCCACGATCGTCCGCTTAGTATGCCCAACCAAAGTTCGGCAACGGCCGTCAAATCCGCCGAAGCGGGGCGGCCTTTGAGATTTAGGGCGGCGAGCATCATGAAACCCTGCGCGATTGCTTTTTTCAGCCAGCTATTGTTTTCCTCCATTTGACCACTCCATCAAGTCGCCCAACCCGCTCCTCAATTTGGTGCTTGCCACCTCTCTCGTGTGAGATGGTTGGGGAGAGGACAAAACCGCCGTTCCCGCCGTCTTTTCAGGCGACCAAAACGTAATGTTTTCCAACAAATAACCGTGGCTGGTCAGTGGCGGTGTCAGTTTTCCCGCGTCCCGTGCCTCAAGGCATCGTGTTGCCGCCCAAATCCAAGCCTCGCGCGGGGCCGGGTACGTTTTTCGGTTACGCACGATTTCGCCCTCCCGTATCATCGGCGCAATCTCGCCGACAAGCTTTGAAACTCGGTTAAAACTTAAATCCTTTTTGGCGGGGCGAAACAGCGTCAGATACCGCAATACCGCCTTAAAAAGGTCGTCTGAAATGCCGGTCAGGGCAATCAGGGCCTCACGGGCATCGTCATGGGCGATTAATACATCCAAGCTCATCACCGCACCGCAGGTAGGGCAGCGTACTTTCATGTTCTCGCCTCCATCAGACTTTTGAGACTGCAATAAACCGAGTCGGAAAAATCAATAGCTGCATCACATGCCTGATCTCCATCTTCTACATCCACCGGAGGGAAATAAAATAACCCGTTTTTCCAAGATGTATTTGCAGCGACAACCGCATAAACTTCTTCAAGCGTACAGCCCTCATTCAGCTCTTTACTCAGGTAATCTGTATCGCCTTCTTGGTTTCCCAAAGCAGCATCCTGAGTAACCTTGATAATGCCGTCACGGGCGATATTTAGATAAATTGTCATCTCACCATCTCCAAATCCTTACGGCTCAAACACCGCAATACCGTCTGAACCACATCCTCAATTTCATCCGATAGCCGAGATGACACATACATCATCACAAACTTACCCGACACCGTTGTCAGCTCAGTGACAAGATGACCGCCTTTTTCGCGCCATACCGACACTTTGATTTTGCTGTAATCCCTGTTCATTTTTCTTCTCCCGCGGGCTCCAAAACCACGCCTGTTATTTTGTCTGTCTCGCTCATCCCGCCGTAAACTGCCTCCCAGTTTTTATCGGCTTCCAGAGCATCTCTTTGATCTGCCGTTGCCGCGACCGGCTGGCAGGCGGCAAGCATGGCGGTCAGTATCCATAACCCCCTCATTTGTACTGCCCCCTGTCATAGACGTTGATCTGCATAGGCTGTTTTTGGCGACAAGGCTCGGTCAGCATTGCCTGTATGGCTATGACGATGGACAGCAGCACAATTACAATGGCAAATTCGATTTCATCTTTTTTCATGATTTCCCCTTTATTTTTCAGACTCTTCAGATTCGTCGATACCGGCCAGAACGGCTAACTCCACTATGTCCTGCCAAGTCAATATAAACCGCTTCCCAGTAGCTTTACTGACGACCATCGGCTCACATATCGAAGAGATTTCCATCGTGTATTCCATGCTGTCGACTTTGCCGGTAGCTACCTCTGTGCTAAACAGTAAGGCTATCTCAATCTCAGAGTGATTGGGTTCAATAAATTTTCCGAATTTGTTATCCATCTCACACCCCCCGTACCACATCGCCGTCAACCATCTCAAAACCAAGCTCCGCCGCCTGATTCATCGCTGCCGCCACCAAGTTGTTGACCGCCAGCGGATAGAGCAGGCTGTTGGTTTGCAATCCCTTGCTCGTGCGGCTTTTGACTGTCAGACGCTCGGCAACCGCATCAATCGCGCTTTTGTCTAAAATCTTCGCCATGTCCGCATTGACGCGGTCAAATTTGTGCTTGAGATAGCCTTCGAGCTTGCCGTCGGTCAGCGGCAAGAGCGTAACCACCTCGCAGCGTTGCACCACCTCGCGCACCGCAGGATTGTTTTCGCTGAGTTTTTGTGCCAACTCCGTCTGACCGATTAAGACAATCCCGAGCAGGCGTTCAAAACCGTTTTTCAGCTCAAAAAATCGTTTCAAGTGTTTCAGGGTCGGCAGCGGCAGACCGTGCGCCTCCTCAATCAGGAGCAGGTGTTTATTGCCTGCTTTCGCGCTTTCCGACAAAGCGCGGTGGATTTGGCGGAAACGTGCTTCCGGACTGCGTTTAGGGCTTGTTCCGGGCGCAACCGCCTCCAAAATTGCCTCAGCGATATGTACCGCTTTGAGTGTCTTGCCCTTTTGGTCGTTGTCTTCCATTGCTAACACATAAGGCTCAATCAACACAATCTGACGGCCTTCGCGGTTGATACGGTCTTGCAGGTCTTCGCGCAGTGTAGATTTACCCGCGCCGCTTTCGCCGACCACCGCCACAAAACCGCCGTGGCAGGCCGTCTGAAACATCGCCTCGCGCACATAGCGCACATCTGGCGTCATATACACATCGTCCGCAGACTGGATTTCGTCATTAAACGGATCGCGGAATAGGCTAAAATGTTGTTTTGCCGCTTGGTTTAAAGTTGCTTTTCGTAGTAACATCTCATTGTCCTTGTCTTCGTAAGTTGCTTGGGCAGGTGCGGCTTCCGGCTCGTTTCTCAGGCTCGCTGGGATTTCCGCACCATTCGTTTCAAAAAATTGTTTCAATTTCCTTCGCAGCTCGGCTGCGTTTTTTTTCGGCCATTGCCCGTGATTGACTACCGCCACCAGCATCGGCTTGCTGCATCCGATTTCAGCAGCGGCTACCGCATAGGATTTACCGATTTGTTTAAAGGCTGTTTTCACGTTCGGTTGCCTTTCTGATTTCTACCGAGAAATCACTCAGTGCTCCCAGTGCGTCCGAATCTAAAAAACTCGCGCCGTAATTCACTTTCGGCATGAAAAAGTCGTTTAAAGCACGTGCAGATTCAGCCAGCTTTTTTAAATTTTCATATTCATCTTTAGATATATTCACAGTTTCCATTTTTATCCTTTCAAATATAGGCTTACCGTTTTAACCGGTTTTCAAAAGTTTCAGACGGCATCTTGTCCGGATACGTTCAAACGCCTCTTCCAGCCTGCCCTCGGTCACACCTTCCGGGTAGTGTTTGAGGATGACCGACACTGCTTGTTTCCAGTCGCCGCCGTCTGCCTCGACGCGGGGTTTTAAGCGTTTGGCGATTTCGACCTTGCTCAATACCTGCTCCGAGACCTCCATCCGGTTGTACGCCATCTGCTGTCCTTGTTTGGGCATAAAGAGCGTATTTCGCGCGGCAAGCGTATCTTCCTGATGTTTGTACGGGTCGATTTCGCCGCCGAATGGGACTGCCTTGCCTTTGCGTTTGGCGGCTGCCGCCTCCAGCGTTTCCGCACCCATCGCCAGCTTGTCCAGCTCTTTGCGGTGCTGCTGCGCGTCTGTATTGGCCGGGGCTTTGTATTCCGCCCCGATGACTGCCGCATCGGCCCTGAAGCCCATCTCGTCAAAAACTACTTCGGGTACGGATACCCAAACCTCGTTGCCCTCCGCGTCATAAGTGGCAACCCGCGCCCCGTTTGCCTCCCAAGGGTTCTTGCCGACCAAAACCTTCTGACCGACCAAAATCCCCTTGATGCCTTTTACGCTATATACCCGTCCGCCGAAGCGGATTTCCAAATCCGCCGAGACTTTCGCCTCTTTCGGTGCGCTGACGGCAAGCTCTCGGCAATATTCAGCAGGCGGCGGCAGGATGAGCTGCTCGGGTTTGATTTTGTTCCACGCCTGATAGCGGGTCATGCCGTGGCGGCTGTGTTTTTGCGTACCGTTGTAGTAACGCATCCAGCGTTCCGATAAGGCATTGAGCTGGTCGATGTCGTGTACCTCGGTAAAGCGCAATCCGCTCTCAAATGCCGTTTCCACAATATCATTGGCTTTTTCCACTTGCCCTTTGGCACGCGGATTGCCCGGCTTGTTGATTTGCACATGCACATCCAAGGACTTGCACAAATTTTTAAACGCCGCCGAAGTATTCGCACTGCCCGGGTCAAGCATGACCATGCGCGGTACGCCGCGAAACGGGTCTTTTCCAATATCTTTTTTCGCCTGCATCATGTAGATGAAAAAATCACAGAGGTTCGCGCTGGTTTCGCCGCCGAAGTAATAACGCACCGAAATCGTGCCGGAGGCATGGTCTGTCCCCGTGTACCGCCAGACGCGGTCGTTTTCGATTTTGACGACGTTTTTCGGCTTGTTTTTATAAAACTCCTCTTCCTTCATCACCCGCAGCCCCGTATCCTTGCCCTGACGCGGCAGGTAATACAAAACGCACAAACTCGGGTCGATTTGCCAACAATGGTTCGGGTGTTCCGATTTCATGCGGCTGACGGGTTTGGGCTGCAAAAGCTGGTCGGGATGCAGCTTGTATTCCCGTAAAGCCCGGGTAATGGTGTTTTCAGAAAGGGGGATGACTTCCCCGGTTTCCCCATCAATCCGCGCCGCCTCGATTTTCCCGTTGGCGCGCAGCATTTCCACCGCCTGCCGCACCGACATCAACCGCTTGCCGTTGCGCCTCATCGCCTCCCCCAAAACCGCCGAAATCAATTTGGCTTCTTCCGGTTTAAGCTCCGTTTTGCCCGCATCGCTGCGCCGTTTGCGCGTCGGCTTGACGCTGACCGCCTCCAGCTTGCGGTATAGCGTGGCAAGGCTGATGCCCAATTCCTGCGCCTGCTGCTTAAGATATGCAGAGCGTGCGCCGCGTCCCATTGCTTCCGCCTGATTCTCGACTGCCTTAAGACGCTCAATCATTGCCGGATTCATCGCCTTCTCCCGTTTCACCGCCCAACCATTCCGGCACATTGTCTGTCGGTGCTTCAGTCGGCAGGGCATAGCTTTCGCGCAGTTGCTCGCAGTCCAAAATAATTTGATTGAGCGTGCCGACCATCTTCGCGCGGTGGTCAAATCCATGCGCCTCGCCGTGCGCCGCCATCTGCTCGAACATCTCGCGCAATCGGCTGATTTGCGAGCGGATACCGACTTCCAAGCTGCCAAGCTGCATCGTCAGCTCGATGCCCACATCCGCAGGTTTAGGCTCTTTGACACCCGTCTGCTTTTTCGACAGCTTTTCCGCCAGCTCATCGACCTTTTTATTTTTATCGGCAATCACCTTATCTTTCGCTTCCGCCGTTTCACGGCTTTCGCGCAGGGCGACGCGCAGCTCCTTAATAGTCATACGGTCAACATCGTCAAAAGTGTTGCCGTTGACCTCACCGCCTTCGGCAAGCTCCAACAAAGTGTCATCGTCTTCGACCAGCAGCTCGAGCAGTTTGGATTTGCCCAACGTCATCAGCTTAGGCTGCGCTTGTTTCATTTTCGGGTCGATAAAACGGAGGGTGGCATTCATCAGTCTTTGGGATTCTCGCCGTCCGAGGCCGAACTCTTTTTCAGCGATTTCGGCAAACCGCCCATGCGGCGTATGCTCCTTGATGATGATCAGCGCGCGTCCCAGCTCAAACATCCCTTCCATCGTTTGGCGTACCGCAAATCGTCCGCGCTCAATCCATACCGTCTCGTTGTAGGCCTCGCCGCCTGAAAACTTGTCCATAACCTCCATACTGTGGATAGCCAATTCGTTTGCCGTTACGCCGACCGTATGTCCTAAAATTTCTGTTGCCATTTCTTTTGCTCCTCAAATGCGACGACGTCGTCGCATTTAGTAAATTCGGTTTTCCAATTCTTGCAAGCGCGCATTCAGCCGCTCTTGCTGTTTTCTGAATCGCTCTGCGATTTGCAGGGTTTTGATGCCGTAGGCGTAGTTGCCGTTTTCAAGCTTGATGACCAATCCCGATGCAACCAAATCATCAATATCCCTGCTGACTTGTGATGGCGTCAGCCCCAGTCCGACCGATAAATCCTTATTGCTCAGACCGATAATCGGATGCTCGTCAAGCGCGATAAAGACCCTCAATAGCCGTTGTACCCTTTTACTTTCTGCCATATTTACTCCTACGCCACTTCCTGTTTCGCTTTTAGACCGAGTTCCTGTGCGATACGGTGTGCCTTCCCACGGTTTGCCTTAACAGTTCCGTTTAAAATACGGGACACATAGGTAGGGTCATATCCCCTCGTAACGCACCAGTCTTTAATCGTTTCGCCGCGCTCTCGGAAACCTTCTTTAATTTTTTCTGCTTTCACGGAATATCTCCTATTTCGTTCTCGTGCTAAAATTATGATTGTTTAAATCTTTAAACAATCTTGTATCAAACTTGATGCAAGTATAATAGGAATATTTCTATCTATCAAGATTATTTCTAGTTTATTTTTAAGGATTAATTCTATGAGTTTGATTTTTACTGGAAATATTCGTGAACTTCTTGCAAAAGAAGAGCTGACTATCGCTGAATTTGCCGATTTGATAGATGAAAAAGTATCTAGGGTAAATGATGTTTTAAGCGGAAAGCAGCGTCCACCATTTGATATGGTGGAAAAAATATTGAGCAAATTTGATGTTGATGCAAACTGGCTGATTTCTGGAAAAAAGAACAGCAAAAGGAATATTTCTAGTTTGACGGCATTGTCAGACGACTACGCCTATATCCCCATGTTTGATGTCGAAGTCTCCGCAGGTCATGGAACGACTGCCTACGGCGTTACTGTCCCTGCGAACCATTTGGCATTTAGAAAAGATTGGCTGCTTCACCGTGGACTGCACGAGCAAGACCTCAATATCGTTACTGCCAAAGGTGACAGTATGGAGCCGACCATCAGCAGTAAAGATACGCTTTTGGTCGATACCTCAAAAACCAACCCGCGCGACGGCAATATCTACGTCATCCGCAGTGGCGATGTATTATGGGTCAAACGCATCCAACGCCAAGTTGACGGCAACCTGCTCTTGATTTCCGACAACACGACCTATCCGCCTATGCCGCTGATGCTGGCAGACCACCCCGACATACAGGTCATCGGGCAGGTGGTTCAGGTCTCGAAAAACCTGTATTAAGGAGACAAAATGAAAAAGGGTTATTTGACATTGCTTGTGTCTGTTATGATGTTTTCCGCATCCGCATCCGCTTTGGCAAAAAGCTGTAAAGACTTTCCGACACAGCAGGCGGCGCAGAAATTTTACGAATCCCGCAAAAATGCAGGATTGAGCGGCTGGAGGAGTTTGGACAGGGACGGCGACGGACGGGCTTGCGACTGCAACCCAGGTGGGAACGGCAAGAATTGTCCGAAAAAGAAAAGATAATTTCTGAAAGAAATAGAATGAAAACAAAAATATATCTTGGAATTTTCTTATTGGCTGCTGCACATCTGGTCAATGCGGGAGGAGTGATGAAAACAGGAGGGATGATTGGTCCTCATCCTGAAACATTTTCGGAACGGTTCAATGAATTGAACAATGGAATGATGGATTTGTTCCCAAGAATATCAATTGTTGCGGGCAAGACACGTCAAACAAAAGACCTTGGTAATGGCATTACGTTGTCTGCGAAACTGGTCAAAGCAGGCGATATTTTTGAAAACATCCAGATAAATTGTAATACATTGGCGAAAACTCAAAGAATCAACAATTGCTTAGTGAGTATGTATTACACGGCTATTGCGTTGGATTCCGAGATAGACCGTTTGGCATTTATGGATGCTATTCAGACTGCCGTCAAAAAAATGCAAGCTACTTATAATCAAAATGGAGTGGATTATTTCATTACGGTCAGTCGTAAGCAAAAAAGTGTTTCCATGTTGGCAAAATCGGATATGCCTATGCAGATTGAGGAAATGGACGATTCAAATGAAGCATATATGAAAAGCGATAAATGCAATCCCGAAGTTGAGCTGTGTATTACACCTTAGCCTCCGTTAGGTTTTAACCTCCATTAAAAGCCCCTTCAGACGGCCTTCCCTACAATCCCCGTATTGATTTCAACCTCAATACGGGGATTTTCCATGTCAGACAAATTCAATCAATTCATCAACCGCGTCCTCTCCCACGAGGGCGGTTACGTCAACCATCCCAAAGACCCCGGCGGCGAAACCAATTGGGGCATCACTAAGCGCACCGCACAGGCAAACGGCTTTAACGGTTCCATGCGTGCCATGACGCGTGAACAGGCTATCGGCATTTACCGAAAGGCGTTTTGGGAGCGTTACCGCGCCGACCAAATGCCGGAAGCGGTCGCGTTCCAATTTTTTGATGCCTGCGTCAACCACGGTTACGGCAATGCCGCCCGTATGCTGCAACGCGCTGCAGGCGTGGCGGACGATGGAATCATCGGCGAAATCAGCCTCAAAGCCATCAATTCCCTCCCCGAAAACGACCTTTTATTGCGGTTCAACGCCGAGCGTCTGGTCTTTTATACCAAGCTCGGTACGTTCACTTCTTTCGGCAAGGGCTGGGTACGCCGTGTGGCGCAAAACCTGATTCACGCGTCTGCAGATAACACTGATTAAAGGGAGACAAACCATGTCAAAAAAGTCACTCATCGCCCTAATGGCCGCAGCCATGCAGCCCGATTTCAGCCACAGCGACCTAGGCATTCGCTGCGCCATGCCGACTCAGGGATGTTGGACGCAAGCCCACCGCAAGAGCGGGGTAGCCGCCGCGAAACGCGCAGCCAAAAAAAAGCGTCGCAAATAACCGCCTTTTTCCGATGGCTGGGCGGCTTGGTCTCTAATCCGGCCACAGGAAAAATCAGCCATACCAAACTATGGGCAAACGTGGCAGCCGCTTCTATGACCTATAAGTTTTCTCAAACAGCAGATGCGCCGGAATGGCTCTGGTGGGCTTATGGAGCATTGGTCGGCGGGTATGCATTAATCAAACGAGGTATCGCCGCCGTACCGCAGTTGGCAGAAATCAAAAAATCCGCGAATGCGGAAGAATGGAGCGGCAATGATTGACTTTTTGTACAAAAACAAATCGGCATTGGCATGGCGTGCATTGATTGTTTTGGGCATTTGGCTAAACGGCTATCACTATGCCGCCGACAAAGCCGATGCCAAGCAAACCGCCCTGATTACCGCCTACCAAAACTCGTCAAAGGCGGCAGCCAAACAATACGCCGACGAGCTTAAAAAAGCGCAGGCGGAAACGAAGCGTTGGCATGACTTCGCGCAGCGTCAAAGCATTGAGCTGGCATCCGCCCTGAGCGAACTGGATAAAACCAAAAACACTTTACAGGAGCAAACGCATGACACGATTAAAAAAGACGGCAATGGTTTTAACGGTATCGGCTCTAACAGCCTGCACCTCTACAACCGTGCCTTCGGATACCCCGATTAAAACCGTACCGACAGTGGATTTGCCGCCTGTATCTACCGGGCTGCTGGTCAAATACGAACGCCCCGAGCGTCCGACCGGCGGCTCACCCGAACAACTCTTGAACCATGCCGTGCGCTACGGTGAATACTGTCAAAAGCTCGAAATCCAAATTGAGGGCTGGCAGAACTGGTACACGAAAGGCCGTCTGAAAAATGACTGATTTTGCCGACCGCGCATCCGAACGCGAAGCCATCTTTCTCGCAGAATCCCTGGCAAAGCATCAACCGCCGTACCACGGGCAGGCTTCGCACTCTGAAACCACCGCCAGCCTAAGCCACTGTGAAGATTGCGGTAGCCCGATACCCGAAGCCAGGCAAAAAGCCGTCCGAGGCTGTACGCGCTGCGTTGTCTGCCAAGAATATTTTGAACACGGATTTCAGAGGTGAACAATGGAAAAAACCTTTATCCACATCGAATTTTGGCAGCTTGTCGGCTTTTTACTCTCCTTCCTCGGCATTTGTTTTACCTTCGGCAAAATGCTGCTGGCGCAATTCCGCGAGCAGCAGGACGAACGCCAAAAACAGCAGGAACGCCTACAAGGCAAAGTCGAAATCATGGAAAACAAACTGGCGGAATTCAATGCCGGTCTGCCGCTGACATACGTCCTGCGCGAAGACTACATCCGCAATCAAGTCGTCCTCGAAGCCAAACTCGACAACGTCGCAGAAAAACTCACTGAAATCTACAAAATGGAAAGCGTAAAGAAATGATTAGCCAGGAACTGATCGCCAAACAACGCCGCGAGGGGATGCGTTGGAACATTATCAACACCCTTAATAAAGCCCGCCCGCACACCACCAGCGAAACCTTCCTGCTGGATATTATGAACGCGATTTACCCGCAGACCACCGCCACCGAACTGCGCCAGCAGCTCGACTACCTTGCCGACCGCAAAATGGTCGAGCTGAATAAGGCACCGCACGGCTTGTGGTTTGCCGACCTGACCAGTTTGGGTGTCGATATTGCCGAATACACGGTCGAGTGCCGCGCCGGTATCGCCCGCCCTGAAAAAGTGTGGAGCTGATATGGGCAAGCGCAGCACGATAGACCAATTGCCCGAAGCCGTCCGCCATGAGTTTGAGCGCAAACTCGTCGAAAACGGTTTTGCCGACTATCAGGCACTGGCGGAATGGTTGCAGCAGCAGGGCTACGAAATCAGCCGCTCCGCCGCCCACCGCTACGGCCAAAAAGTGCAACGTCGTTTTGCTGCCATCAAATCCAGCACCGAAGCCGCGCGACTGATAGCCGAAGGTGCGGCCGATGAAGGTGACACCCGTAGCGAAGCATTGGTTGCAATGGTGCAGTCCGAATTATTTGAAGCCATGTTGGAAATTGGTGAAATGGAAGACTTATCGGCTGTAGACAGGTTTAGCATGGTTGCGAAAGCGGCCAAAAATATCGCGACTCTAACATCAGCCAGCACACGCCTGAAAGAGTATCAGGCCAAGGTCAAAGCCAAAGTGGCCGCTGCTGCCGATGATGTAGCCAAACAGGCTAGAAAAGGTGGTTTGTCCGACGAAGCGGCCGAAGCCATCCGTAAACAGATCTTGGGGATTGCGTCATGATTACCTGTATCAGACTTAAAAACAAACTTCCTCCCAGTCGTGGCAGACGCCATCCTTTGAGTAGGAATATCAAAATTTCCCAATCAACATGCCGAATGATTAGAAAGCAAATTCTAGGTATCGATGATGTCGCCAGAAAATAAAATCGAAGACCGCACCCCGATGGCGCTGCTGCCTTATCAGCAGCGCTGGTGCGCCGATACTTCGCCGGTCAAGCTGTGCGAAAAATCGCGCCGTATCGGTTTGAGCTGGGGCGAGGCTGCCGACACCGCGCTGCTGGCCGCCTCGGCAAACGGCATGGACAGTTGGTACATCGGCTATAACAAAGACATGGCCATCGAATTCATCCGCGATTGTGCCAACTGGGCGAAATTCTACGGTTTGGCGGCGGGAGAAATCGAAGAGACCGAGGAGGTGTTCGTCGAGGGGGACGACAAAAAATCCGTCCTCGCCTTCGTCATCCGTTTCGCGTCCGGCTGGCGCGTTACCGCCTTATCCAGCCGCCCCTCAAACCTTCGCGGTAAGCAGGGGCGCGTCATCATCGACGAGGCGGCGTTCCACGAGCAGCTCGGCGAGCTGCTCAAAGCGGCAATGGCATTGCTGATGTGGGGCGGTCAGGTACACATCATCTCTACCCATGACGGTGTGGACAATCCGTTCAACGAGCTGATTACCGACATTCGTGCGGGCAAAAAGCCGTACTCCATCCACCGCATTACTTTCGACGAGGCCGTTTCAGACGGCCTCTACCGCCGCATCTGCCTGCGTTTGGGTAAAGAGTGGACGGCAGACGGCGAAGCCGCGTGGTGCAAGGAAATCCGCGATTTCTACGGCGAAGATGCCAGCGAAGAGTTGGACTGCATCCCGAAAAACGGCGGCGGAAAATGGCTCAACCGCGCCTTGATTGAAAGCCGTATGAGTCCTTATACGCCGGTTATCCGGTACGACCAGACCGACGATTTCGGCCTCTTGCCCGAACCGCGCCGCGCCGCCGAAGTAGCGGACTGGATAGCCGACACCTTGCAACCGCTGCTCGACGGTTTGGATAAAACCCGCACCAGCTTCGTCGGCGAAGACTTTGCCCGCAGCGGCGACCGTACCGTCATCGTCCCTTTATTGCAGCAGCCTAATTTAAGCCTTAAGCCGCCGTTCGTGTTGGAGTTGGGCAATATGCCGTTTGCCCAACAAGAGCAAATCATGAAACACCTGTTGCACGGCTTACCCAATCTGCGCGGAGCGGCATTGGACGCGCGCGGCAACGGTCAATCAATCGCCGAAGCCATGCGCGACGAATTTGGCGCGGAGGTATGCGAGTCGGTCATGCTCTCGGAAAACTGGTACCGCACCCATACCGCGCCGTTCAAAGCCGCCCTCGAAGACGGCACACTGGACGGCATTCCCAAAGACGAAGACATCCTGACCGACCTGCGCGCCTTCGAGCTGGTCAGAGGCGTGCCGCGCATCCCCGATGTACGCACCAAAGGTCAAGACGGCAAAAAACGCCACGGCGATGCGGCGATTGCCTTTGTCCTTGCCCATTACGCCAGCCGCGAGCTGAATACCGGACCGATACGCGTAGCCAGCCGCCGAATCTGCCGAAAAAGCGCGTTAACCGAAGGTTATTAAGGTATTTAAAGAGTACATATCATGCCCAAACCCCACCTCAAACTCAAAACCAGCCAAGGCATCATGACCTTCAAGCCGCAGGATTTATCTGCACATCTCGCCGTTTCCCGCCCGTTTTTCAGCGGTTTCAACGGCTGGCTACCTAATCCCGACCCTGTTTTGCGCAAAATGGGCAGGCAAATCTCCATTTACCGCGAGCTGATGCGTGACCCCTTGGTCGGCTCGCTGGTGCGCCGCCGAAAAGCAGCTGTCGCCCGCCTCGAATGGCGGCTTGAGGGCGACGACACCCCTAAAAATGTTCGGGATTTTGTCGATAGCTGGCTGGCTGAAACCGATGTTTACCGCCTGATTAAAGACGTTTTAAACGCCGTTTTTTACGGCTACCAGCCCATCGAACTGATTTGGCGTACCGATTCTGCATGGCTGCCTGACAAAATCATCGCCAAGCCGCAAGAGTGGTTCGCCTTCAACGACGAAGGCGAACTGCGTTACATCCAAAACGGGCTGACCGATACCGTTCCTCCGCCTTATAAGTTTCTTTGCCCGACACATGAGGCAGATTATCTAAACCCCTACGGTTTGGGCGATTTGGGCTTGGTTTTTTGGCTGGTCACCTTCAAACGCGGCGGCCTTAAATTCTGGATGCAGTTCACCGAAAAATACGGTGCGCCTTGGCTGATTGGTAAAGAACCGCGTTCCAATACCCCGCAGGATACCGACAAGCTGCTGGATGCGCTCGAAGCCCTGATCGGCAACAGCGTCGGCACCATTCCCAATGATTCCAGCGTCGAAATCCACGAGGCAAGCGGTAAGGCCTCATCTATTGATGCCTACGACAAGCTCATTCGTTATTGCCGCTCCGAAATCAGCATTGCGCTGCTCGGACAAGACCAAACCACCGAAAAAGACAGCACGCACGCCAGCGCGACCGCAGGTTTGGAAGTAACGGACGACATCCGCGACAGCGACAAACGAATCGTGGAGACAACGTTCAATCAGTTGATAGAGTGGGTAATAGAGATAAATTTCGGAGACGTTGCCCGTCCGAAATTCGTACTGTTCGAAAATGAGGAAAGCGGCACCAGAGAGCGTGCCGAACGGGATAAGATGATGGTGGATGCCGGTGCCAAGTTCACCAAGCAATACTGGCAGCGCACCTACGGACTCGAAGACGGGGATTTGCTTGAGGGCGTTCAGACGGCATCGGGTGCGCCATCCGCCGAGTTTGCCGAAGCAGGACCGACCGATGCGGGTTTGGTCATCGACGGACTCGCCCCCGACACAGGCCGTCTGAATGACCAAGGCGAACGGCTGACGGTCGCCTTGGTCGCCGAACTGCGACAAGGCGAAACTGCCGAAAACCTGCTCGATCGTCTGTCCGCCGCCTATCCGAATATGGACGATACCGCCTTGCAAAACGAGTTGGCGCGCCTGATTTTCCTTTCCGACTTGGTCGGCAGGATTGAAGTAGCACAGGAGCTTAAATCATGAACCCCGAAGATATTAAAGCCGTCTTCGGCATGAAACCCGAAGCCGCCGTCGCCTATCTCAAGCAAAAAGGCATTGCCGTATCTTGGGACTGGCAGGATATGTTGGACGACGCGCACGCCACTGCCTTTACAGTGGCCAAAACCGCCAAAATGGATGTGCTCTCCGATATCTATTCCGCCGTCGTCGATGCCGCCGAACAAGGCCGGACGCTGGAAGAGTTCAGCCGAGAACTCGCCCCCGTTCTACAGCGCAAAGGCTGGTGGGGCAGGCAGGAAGTTCAAAATCCCGAAGGAGAAACCCAAAGCGTACAGCTCGGTAGCCCCCACCGCCTGAAAACCATCTATCTGACCAATATGCAGTCGGCCTACATGGCGGGCCGCTACGCCAAAATGATGGACTCCATCGACACGCACCCTTATTGGCAGTACGTCGCCATCAACGACAGCCGCACTCGTGATACCCACCGTATGATGCACGGTCGCGTCTATGCCGCAGACGACCCCGTATGGAATACTTTGTACCCTCCTTTGGACTACCGCTGTCGCTGCCGTGTCAAACCGCTGTCCCGCAGTATGGGAGAAAACCGTGTCCTGCCCCGACCAACTCTTGAGTCCATCACTGTCGATATAGGCGCAAATCCCTATACCGGAGAGGAGCGTTACGCACAGCGCACCGGCATTCGCATCAACAACACATTTATCGCCCCCAATGCGGGCTTCAACGCCAACCAAGGCAAATCTATGCTGTCCCGTATGGCGAAAATCGCAGTGGATAAGGCTCAGGCAACCCATCCGGACATCGCCCGCATTGCCCTGAAAACGATGATGGGCAACGACAGATTCAAAAACGCCCTGTCCACCGCTTCGCTGACTTGGGTGCTTAAACTGTTAAAAGGCTGATTATGCTGGAAATCAAACTCGATGCTGCCAAACTCGAACACGGTCTGGGTACGCTCCTTAAAAACGCCGCAAACAGCCGCCCCATGATGCGCGGTATTGCCACCGAGTTGCTATCTATAACCGAAGAAAACTTCGAATCCGAAAGCTGGGGCGAGCAGCGGTGGAAACGAAGTCGGCGTGCCGCAGATGAGGGAGGCAAGACCCTGCAAAAAAGCGGGCAACTTGCCGCCAGCCTGACTATACAGGTTGGCAGCAACTATGCTCGAATCGGCAGCAATAAAAAATACGCCGCCGTCCACCACCTCGGCGGACGAGCAGGGCGAGGTCACAAAACCAACCTTCCAGCACGCCCCTATCTCCCCATTAACGGCAACAACCAACTCCAACCCGGTGCCGAACGAAGAATCCTCGACATCGCCATCGCCGCCCTCAAAAAAGGACTTTGACAACAAAAAACGGACGATAAAAATACCGTCCGTTTTTATTGCAATATTTGCAACTCCCTTGCATTTTTTCCATCCCACAAAATCCCCCGTCATCCTCTTTCGTCCCATTTTTCTCATCAACCCCTATATATTTATCTCATTAGGTTTCAGGAATGGGAAAGATATGCCGAAGCCGCCGGACGCGGAAATAAAGGGGGTGGACGGCACGAAACCGAAAAGCGGCATCAGGTACGCAAACGGCGGATTCACGCACGCTGTTCTGGCAAAAATCCGCCTGCCAATTCGGTGCTATAATCCACCCGAAACAGATGACACCAAAAAGGAACATCATGAACACACCCCAATCCGCCATCATTCCCGACCACGCCCAAGCCGGTATCTTTATCGAAGCCGACTTCGCCGCCAACCGCCTCAACGATATTAAAGCCGCCTGCCGCGCTTCGCTTGACGCGTTAACTGCCTTGAAAGCCCGCTTTCCAGACGATATTTTGGGTCTGACCATCGCCTTCGGCAGCGAAGCCTGGAAAACATTCGGACACACGGACGAAGGCAGTGAAATCAAACCCTTCCCCAAAATGGGCAATGGGCTTGCACCATCCACGCAGCACGATATGTACATCCACATCCAATCCTTCCGCCAAAACGCCGCCTACGCGCTTGCCCAATCTGTTTTGAGCGCATTCGGCGACAGCATATGCGTCGCGTCCGAAGAACACGGTTTGCGTCTGTATCAGGATCGTGGGCTGGACGGTTTCGTCGACGGCACGGAAAACCCGCAGGGCGATGAAAAAATCCGCGAAGTCGCCATCATCCCCGAAGGAAAACCCGATGCGGGCGGCAGCTATGTACTGCTGCAAAAATACCTGCACGATTTGAAAAAATGAGATGCCGTCCCCGTCGCCGAACAGGAAGCCTCGGTCGGACGCAGCAAGGAAACCAACGACGAATTCAGCCGCGATGTCCGCCTGCTCGATTCGCACCTCGGCCGCGTCAACCTGAAAGAAAACGGAGTCGGCCTGAAAATCGTCCGCCGCAGCCTGCCCTTCGGCAAAATCAGCGGCGAACACGGTTTGATGTTTACCGCATACTGCCGCACGCTGCACAATATCGAAGCGCAATTATTGAGTATGTTCGGCGATACGGACGGCAAAACCGACCTACTGCTCCGGCACCTCTCCGCCGCCGTCTCGGGCGGATACTACTACGCGCCGTCTGTAGAACGCCTGCAAAACCTCTAAGCCGGACGATGCCGTCTGAAACCCTTTTTCAGACGGCATTTTCCCGTTTTATAGTGGATTAACAAAAACCAGTACGGCGTTGCCTCGCCTTAGCTCAAAGAGAACGATTCTCTAAGGTGCTCAAGCACCAAGTGAATCGGTTCCGTACTATTTGCACTGTCTGCGGCTTCGTCGCCTTGTCCTGATTTTTGTTAATCCACTATACCGTCCAACCGTTTTCCGAGCGCGCACTATGTCTGCAAGCATCCAAGCATTCGACCCGCTGACCGCCCCCATTTCCGGCACCAACCTGATTGAGGCCTCTGCCGGCACCGGCAAAACCTACGGCATCGCCGCCCTGTTTACACGTTTGATCGTATTAGAACAAAAAAACGTCGAACGCGTATTGGTCGTTACCTTCACCAAAGCCGCCACCGCCGAGCTGAAAACACGCCTGCGCGCGCGTTTGGACGATGTGTTGCAGGTTTTGGAAAGCAAAGAAATTACCGAACTTGGAGACGACACGCTTTCAGACGGCATTGCCGCCTACTGCGCCGAACACCACGAAGGCGACACCTTCCTGCCCGCACTCTTAAAACAGGCTTTGCAAAAAGAGAGCCGGACGTGCCTGATTGTCCGCCTCAAAGCCGCCATCGGGCAATTCGACAACGCCGCCATCTACACCATCCACGGCTTCTGCCAGCGTATCCTGCGCGACTACGCCTTCCTGTGCCAAGCCCCGTTCGATGTCGAACTGACCGAAGAAGACGGCGACCGCCTGCTTGTCCCGGCGCAAGATTTTTGGCGGGAACGCGTCAGCAATGATCCGGTGCTTGCCGCATTGGCGTTTAAACGCAAAGCTGTGCCGCAAACCGTCCTTGCCCAAATCCGCGCCTACCTGTCCCGCCCGTACCTGAGTTTCCGCCGTCCGCAAACCGATTTTCCGCAAGCCCGGGATGCCGCTTTGGCAAGCTGGCAAAACATTTGCGGAAATCTGGCTGAATTAAAAGAAACTTTTTGGCGCATCCATCCCCTTTTAAACGGCAATTCATATCGGAAAAACAGTTTTGCCGAATTGTTTGACGCGTTGGAACAAAAAGCCCTGTCGCCGGATTTGCCCTTTTTGGAGGCAAAGCTGCACGACAGGCTCTTGAAACTTGCGTCCGACAAACTCGAAGCCGGACTGAAAAAAGGCAAAACGCCCGATGCGGCAGTATTTGCCGAATTGCAGAAACTGGCAGACTTCGGGCGCGATTTGAACGCACTCGAAGAAGCGGAAGAAGCAACAATGATCCGGCTGCAACTGGATTTAATCGGATACCTCAACCGCAGCCTTGCTGAGATGAAAAAATCGCGCCGCGAACGCAGTTTCGACGACCTGCTGCTCGATGTCCACACCGCGCTGACCGACAATCCGCACGCCGAAACCCTCGCCCGCACCGTTGCCGAAAACTGGGAAACCGCGCTGATTGATGAATTCCAAGACACCGACCCGCTGCAATACGAAATCTTCCAAAAAATCTTCATCGCCCAAAACCGCCCGCTGTTCCTCGTCGGCGATCCCAAACAGGCGATTTACAGCTTTCGCGGAGCGGACATTTACGCCTACCTTCAGGCGGCGGAAGACGCGCGGCACCGCTACACGCTCGCCACCAACTACCGCAGCCACGCCGCGCTTATCGGCAGCATCGGCGCGCTGTTCCGCCTCAAAGAACGCCCGTTCGTTTTGGAAAACATCGGCTATTCGGAAGTCGGTGCGGCGCGTGCCGAAAGCAGGTTGTCCCCCGAACGTCCTGCCGTACAGGTTCGTTGGCTGCACGAAAACGACAATGAAAAAACCAACAAAGACGTTTTGCGCCGCCGTGCCGCCGACTATTGCGCCGACGAAATCGCCCACGCGCTCAACGAAGCCGCCGGAGGCCGTCTGAATTTCAAAGGCCGCCCGTTGCAGTCGGGCGATATTGCCGTGCTGGTCCGCACGCACAACGAGGCGGTAATGGTTTCCGCCGCCCTGAAAAAACGGCAGGTGCAAAGCGTCCTGCTTTCGCGCGAATCCGTGTTCGCCTCGCCCGAAGCCGCCGCCCTTTCCGCACTCATCGGCTTCTGGCTCGAACCGCGCCGCGCCGGAACGCTGCGCTTTGTCCTGACAAGCAGCATATTCGGTTATGACGCGCAGCAATTGCACGACTTCAACCAAAACGAAAGCGAGATTTTGCATTGGGCGGAATCTGCCCGAACCGCACTCGACAACTGGAATCAATACGGCATTTTCGCCGCCATGCAGCAGTTTTCCCAAACACACGGCATCGAAACGCGCCTCTTAAGCCGGAACAACGGGCGCAGCCTGACCAATTATTTCCAACTGCTCGAACTGCTTGCTGCCGAAGACGCGCAAAACCGCAACCCCGCCGCGCTGCACAAATGGCTGAGCGACCAAATCAGCCTGGCCGGCAACAACGGCGGCGACAACCGCGCCATCCGTCTGGAAAGCGACGAAGATTTGGTCAAAATCGTTACCATGCACGCCTCGAAAGGTTTGCAGTATCCGCTGGTATACTGCCCGTTTGCGTGGGACGCGCAAGATACCGGACCGTCCGACTGGCAAATCCTCCACCAAGGCGCAAACCGGGCCGAACTTTTGGCAAAGGCGCAACTGTCGGAAAGCGAACAGAAGCAATACGCCGATGAAGAAATGGCGGAACGCCTGCGCCTGCTTTATGTCGCGCTGACGCGTGCCGAGGAACAGCTCAACATCTACGCCGCATATTCCACCAATACTGCCGACAACCCCCTCGCCTACCTGATTGAAGGCTCGCCCCAAGACAGCCGCGAAACCGTCCGCCAAACCTATGCCCAAGAAAAGGACGGCATCGCGATGCTCAAACGCAACTGGCGGCGCGTGGCGGACAACGCCCCTTCCAGCACAAATTTCTCCTTCACAGAAGATGCTCCGCCCCCTGCCGTATATTGCGGCAACGCCGGTCAAACCGCCGAATTTGCCGCCTCCGACATTCCCAAGCGCGGTTTCCGCTTCATCCGCCACACCAGCTTTACCGCCTTAAGCCGCCAAACCCAAACGCCCGACGGCGGCGAAGAAGATGCCTGCCCGTCCTTGGATGCCGCCGAAACCTCGGTGCCGGTGATGCCGTCTGAAACGCCGACGGCTTCAGACGGCATATCGATACACGACTTTCCGAAAGGCACGCAGGCGGGGCTGTGCCTGCACGAAATTCTTGAAGATTTCAAATTCGAACAAGCCGCCGCCGAACAGGAAACCCTCATCACCGACAAGCTGAAAAAATACGGTTTTGAAGAAATATGGCTGCCCGCCGTTGCCGAAATGGCGGAAGCCTGCCGCAAAACGCCGCTGACGGGGGCATACGGCCTGTCCGACATCCCGCCCGAGTACCGCTGCCCCGAAATGGGCTTTACCCTACACACCGAAAACTTCAGCCTCAAACGGCTGCGCGACTGGTTTGCCCGCGACGATATCCGATTGCCCGAAGTCTGCCGTGCCGCCGCCGAAACGCTCGACTTCCACACCGTCAACGGCTTTTTAAACGGCTTTATCGACATGGTTTGCCAAGACCCCGACGGCAATATCTGCGTCATCGACTACAAATCAAACCACCTCGGCACGGACGCATCCGCCTACACGCGGCAGGCGATGGACGAAGCCGTCGCGCACCACCACTATTACCTTCAGGCACTGATTTACGCCGTTGCCGCCGCGCGCTACTTCAAACTGCGCGGACAACCGCCCGCCGCCATTTCCATCCGCTACCTGTTCCTACGCGGATTGGATGGCAAAGGCGGCGTTTGGCGTTGGGACATAGATGCCGCCGCTTTGGAACAGATAAAATAACTTCCCGTCCCTTAAGACGACAACCGCAGGAGAACCCTATGAATATCAAACACCTGATTACTGCCGCGCTCATTGCCTCAGCCGCCTTTGCCGCGCAGGCAGCCCCGCAAAAACCCGTATCCGCCGCCCAAACCGCACAACATGCAGCCGTTTGGATTGATGTCCGTTCCGAACAGGAATTTAGCGAAGGGCATTTGCACAACGCGATCAACATCCCCGTCGACCAAATCGTCCGCCGCATACACGAAGCCGCACCCGACAAAGACACACCGGTCAACCTGTACTGCCGCAGCGGACGGCGTGCCGAAGTTGCCCTTCAAGAGCTGAAAAAAGCAGGCTATACGAAGGTTGTCAATCACGGCGGTTATGAAGACCTGCTCAAAAAAGGCATGAAATAACATCATGCCGTCTGAAAGGCTGCCTTCTTTTCAGACGGCATTTATTTTGAAAGCACACAATGAAACGTATATTTTCCCTGACAGCCGCCGCCGTATTCGCCCTCTCAACCGCTTGGGCGCATTCTGTCGGTGAACCGCAAACCCAAAACGAAACCGCCATGACCACGCATACCCTCACCTCAAAATACAGTTTTGACGAAACCGTCAGCCGCCTTGAAACCGCCATAAAAAGCAAAGGGATGAACATTTTTGCCGTCATCGACCATCAGGAAGCCGCCCGCCGAAACGGCTTAACGATGCAGCCGGCAAAAGTCATTGTCTTCGGCACGCCCAAAGCCGGTACGCCGCTGATGGTCAAAGACCCCGCCTTCGCCCTGCAACTGCCCCTGCGCGTCCTCGTTACTGAAACGGACGGCAAAGTACGCACCGGCTATACCGATACGCACGCCCTGATTGCCGGCAGCCGCATCGGTTTTGACGAAGTGGCAAACACTTTGGCAAACGCCGAAAAACTGATACAAAAAACCGTAGGCGAATAAGCCCGTCGCCGACATATGGCGGATGGAAATCAAATGCACACGCCCCTCATTCCCACGAAGTCGGGAATCCAATCGGTTGGATTGCCGTGATTTTCAATCATTGCCGAAACGGACGATTCCGGATTCCCGCCTTCGCAGGGATGACGGGCGTGTGTGTTTTTGCCATATCACAGGCAACTTTGCCGCAAATCTTATCTGTCGCCGGTATGCCTTCTTGTTTCAATCCGCCACAAACCAAATGCCGTCTGAAACCCGATTTCAGACGGCATTTCCTTTCAATCCCTATCTTCCCGACAAATATCAATGGCTTCCTGCAAACTCGAAACGCCGTAGATTTTCAGGTTAGGAAACTCTTTGGTGTTGCGCGGCATATTGGCTTTGGGGACGATGGCGCGTTTGAAGCCGAGTTTTTCCGCTTCTTTGAGCCGCTCTTGTCCGCGCGCGACGGGGCGGACTTCTCCGCTTAGTCCGATTTCGCCGAAAACCACGGTTTTTTCAGGCATAGGGCGGTTGCGGAAGCTGGAAAGCATCGCGAGGATGACTGCCAAATCCGCCGCCGGTTCGCCGATTTTCACGCCGCCGACGGCGTTGAGGAACACATCCTGATCGAAACAGGCGATGCCGCCGTGTCGGTTTAACACGGCAAGCAGCATCGCAAGACGGTTTTGTTCCAGTCCGACGGTGAGGCGTTTGGGCGTGAAGCCGTGCGCGTCATCGACCAATGCCTGAATTTCAACCAAAAGCGGGCGGCTACCTTCCTGTGTAACCAAAACGCACGAGCCGGGCGTATCGTCGCGGTAGCTGGCGAGGAAGATGGCGGACGGGTTGGACACGCCTTTCAAGCCGTTTTCGGTCATGGCGAACACGCCCAGTTCGTTTGCCGCGCCGAAACGGTTTTTGATGGCGCGTATCATTCGATAATTAGAATGCTGGTCGCCCTCAAAATACAGCACGGTATCGACCATATGCTCCAGCACGCGCGGGCCGGCAATCGCGCCGTCTTTGGTCACGTGTCCGACCAGTATCATGGCGATGCCCATTTGTTTCGCCATACGCGTCAGTTGGGCAGCACATTCGCGCACCTGCGACACGGAGCCGGGGGCGGAAGTGATTTGGTCGGAATACATGGTTTGGATGGAGTCGATGACCACGACTTCGGGCTGATGTTGTTTCAAGGCCGTCTGAATGGCTTCCATGCGGATTTCGGCAAGCAGGTTCACGCCTTCGGTGGGCAGTTCCAAACGTTGCGCGCGCAGGGCGACCTGTTGGGCGGATTCCTCGCCGGAAACGTACAGCACTTTGCGGCTTTGCGCCATTTTGGCGATGGTTTGCAACAGCAGCGTGGATTTGCCGATGCCGGGGTCGCCGCCGAGCAGGATGACCGCGCCATCGACCAAACCGCCGCCCAATACGCGGTCAAGTTCGCCCATACCGGTCGGATTGCGCGGCACTTCGGTGGCGGTAACGGCGGAGAGGGATTGGACGGTCGAAGTGTCCGCCGCCCAAGATTGGAAACGGGCGTTTTTAGGCTCGGGCGCGGCTAAGCTTTCCTGAAGTGTGTTCCACTCGCCGCAATGCGGGCATTTGCCCTGCCATTTCGGGGAGGTGCCACCGCATTCGGTGCATTGGTAGATGGTTTTGGGGGATTTTGCCATAATGTTTTCCCTGTGGAATATTTGATGTGTGAAAAGGTCGTTTGAAAACAATCATGTTGTTTTCAAACGACCTTGGGATTATGAATACTTTATTTATAATTTCAAGTATTCATAACTAGTTTAATGCAGCGGCACTTGCTGTTTTTTTGCGGCATAATAGGAAAAATTTACATGGAAATTTTAGAAAAATGATTTTATTTCAAAATAACGATGGTAAGCTTACCTTGCCTAGTTCTCTATTAAAATCCCTTCAAGGGTTTTTATCAAATCTAAATATAGGAGTGAAATCCTATGTCATCTAAAAAAATCTCAAAGTTTAATTCATCCGACAATAAACCCAGAATTCTATCTCTATTTTCAGGTTGTGGAGGCTTGGATTTGGGTTTTCATCAAGCTGGTTATGAGACTGTTTGGGCGAACGATTTTTCCCATTGGGCTTGCGAAAGTTTCCGTAAAAATATTGGCGATGTCATCGTAGAAGGTGATATTGAACAAATTGATCCCAATGATCCTTCTATTCCTGACTGCGATATCATTTTAGGCGGTTTTCCTTGCCAAGACTTTTCCATGATTTGGAAACAGCCTGGCTTAGAAGGTGAACGTGGCAATCTTTATAAAAGCTTTTTACGTTTTGTAAATGCAAAAAAACCGAAAGTTTTTGTTGCTGAGAATGTGAAAGGTTTGTTGACTGCTAACAAGAAAAAAGCCATCCAGCAAATTATTACCGATTTTGAGAATTGTGGTTATTACGTTCAGGCGAAGTTGTATAACTTTGCAGAATTTGGCGTGCCTCAATTTCGTGAACGTGTTCTGATTGTTGGAGTAAGACTAGATACTGGGTTTGATTTTCACCATCCGAAACCAACGCATAATGAGACTGGTGAAAATGGTTTAAAACCATATGTAACTGCTGGTCAAGCGATATCTAATATTCCACAAAATGCGAGTAATAATGAATTGCTGAAAATCAGTGATAAAACACGAAGTATGTTGGAATTAATTCCTGAAGGCGGTAATTTTACCGATATTCCCAAAGACCATCCTTTATATGTAAAAGGTATGATTAGCCATGTCTATCGTCGAATGCACCGAGATGAACCGTCAAAAACAATTATTGCAGCAGGTGGCGGTGGTACTTGGGGCTACCACTTTCCTGAACCACGTGCCTTTACTAATCGTGAACGCGCAAGGTTGCAAAGCTTTCCTGATGATTTCGAATTTGTTGGTTCAACAACTGAAGTACGTCGCCAGATTGGTAATGCTGTTCCTCCTCAGGGCGTGATTGAACTGGCAAAAAGCATTTTACCGATTTTTTCAGGCAACTACGAAAAAGTAGATTTGCATGAGAAATTGATCGCAGAAAAAGAAATTTTATTCCATGACCGATTAAGCAAAATTCGTGGAGGTAAATGATGAATACTGTTTTTTCTAATATTGCCAATGCCAAAATCACTGAAAAATCGCTTAATACGGTTTGGATGGATTTATTTAAGTCAGCGGATGAAGTGTTAATGGCAACAGGTTATGTATCTAATGATGCAGTAGTTGAACTACATAAAATTTTGGAGCTAAACGATCACATTCAAAAAATAAATTTATTGGTCGGAATGCATTATTTAGAAGGTTTTAGCCATTTGCAATATGACAGCTTATGTAAATTAAATGATTTTTTGCAACATGAGAAAAGAGGGGCTGTCTATGTTTCTCCCNTTGTGAAATTTCACGGAAAAATGTATTCCTTTAA
The DNA here is from genome assembly GCF_050896295.1 of Neisseria sp. SLRRB23. Lineage (NCBI taxonomy): Bacteria > Pseudomonadati > Pseudomonadota > Betaproteobacteria > Neisseriales > Neisseriaceae > Neisseria > Neisseria sp. SLRRB23. The sequence goes on along the minus strand of NZ_JBPBFH010000006.1, from coordinate 38,066 downwards.
AAATTATCAACAAATCAATGGATTAATTGGTTCTGCTAACTTAACGTGTTTTTGGGATAGTACGGAGCGTACTTATGAAACCATGTTACATTTGGACGGTAAGGATGCACAGATGTTGTATGTAGATATTCAAAATACCATTCATAAGCTAGGCAAAAATATCCAAGAAGTTGAAAGACCGAGTAAATTTATTGAACATAACAGTCATTTAGAAAATTGTTTGGGTGTGCAGAAAGTTGCACCAGAAAAGATTCGGCAATTATTTGCCCAAACGTCAAAATATAATTTCTCTATTCCAGCTAAAACCGAAGAAAAAAGTAATTTGAATGTATTTTTTGGAGAGGGGAGGCGAGATAAGCGGGGTTTTGTCAAACCAAGACCTTGGTATGAAGTGGAGTTAATTGTACCCAAAAACATCACCTCACAAGAAGGTTATCCGCTTTTTAAGTCTTTTACAGTTATTACAGATGACGGTTGGCAATTTCAATGCAAGACATCTGGAGATTATTCCAAAAATTTCCGCTCAGAAAATGATTTGAAAACACTTGGAAAATGGATTAAAGGTCGCTTGGAAAGCCGTGGCTGCCTGCAAAATAACGAGAAAATTACGCATGAAACCTTACACCAATACGGCAATGATCATTTTGAATTCCGTTCAACTGACAACCCTAATGTCTGGCTACTCTCATTTAAGGGAAAAAACTAAATGCTAAAAACCTACTTAAATCAATTAACCCCGCCTGAATTGGCTGATTCCGTAAGAAAAACCGTTGATGGTTTTATGGAAAAATTATCGCAAACTGAGCCGAAAATCGCCCAAAATGTTTTATTGCTAGGCAATGTTCAAAGTGGAAAAACGGCGCAGGTTTTGGGAGTATTAAGCGCGCTGGCTGACGATGGCGATCATAAAGTTTTTCTGTACCTCACTACTGATAGCGTAGATTTACAGGATCAAACAGTCAAACGAGCCAAAGCCAATCTGAAAAACTTTATCGTATTGTCTGAAGCTGACGACCGAAGTTTTATGGAAGTAATGAAGGCAGAAAACCCCATCTTGGTCGTGATTAAAAAGAATGCCCGTGTATTGAGACGTTGGCGTAATCTGTTTGCCAGTCAAAGTAGCCTGAAAGGCTACCCTTTGGTCATTGTGGATGATGAAGCAGACACAGCTAGCTTAAATACCAATGCAGATAAGCACAATAAAGATGCTAGCACCATCAATAAACTATTAAATGACATCAAAAATTCCTGCTGTCAAAGCCTGTTTATCCAGTTGACAGCCACACCTCAATCGCTTTTATTGCAACACGAAGCATCCGATTGGCAACCTGAATTTATCCACTTCTTTGAAGCAGGCGAAAAATACATCGGTGGCAACTTTGTCTTTTCTGATCCACCTAGCTATATCGTTCGGTTTATTGATAGTGAATTGGATGATATGAAAGACGAGAGTGGTGAAATTGCCGAAGGAGCAAAACAGGCATTGCTTAGTTTTCTAATAACCTGTGCAGAATTCGCGCTATGTAATAAAACTAACTGTAATTTTGCACTGCATCCAAGCTATAAAATTCAAGATCATCAAGCCTTTTCAAAGAAAATCCAAGCCTTTTTAAATGACTTAGTGCAAGCAGTCAATAATGGGGAAGATCTTGCAGGTAGCTTTAAAGAAAGTTATTTGGATTTGCAAAAGACCAAGCCCGATATTCATCACTTTGATGAAATATACGAAAAATTGACCGCACTTTTGGAGAATAAACAAATCTCTACTCTTGTCATTAATTCGCAGACAGAAGCAGATTTTGACTTGGAAAAAGGTTTCAATATCATTATTGGTGGTAATGTGATTGGTCGTGGTTTGACTATTCCAAAACTGCAAACAGTTTATTACAGTCGTACAGCTAAAAAACCGAATGCAGATACTTTCTGGCAGCATTCGCGCATTTTTGGATATGACCGAGATAAATCATTGTTACGGCTTTATATTCCGTCTGATGTCTATCATTTCTTTGTTCAACTCAATCAGGCAAACAATCTGATTATTGAGCAGGCAAAGCAGAATCATGGAGAAATCCAGATTATTTATCCGAAAAATATCAATCCGACGCGAAAAAATGTACTAAATGCAGCCTACATCAATGAACTGGTCGGGGGCGTGAATTATTTCCCAACCTACCCTGACGAAAACAATTTATCGGCATTAGATGCTATTTTATCCTCTGCTTTAAACATTGAAATACAACCTGATTTATACTGTACCGATGTTGATGGCTTCAGACTGATTCTAAATAATTTGGGCAATTTCAAACCCGATGACTGGAATAAAGAAGAATTTATTTCCAGCGTAGAAGCTTTAACAGTACAACGCCCTCGTTTTAAGTTTTATGTCCTAATAAAGAAAAATCGAAATTTATCTAAAGGAACAGGGACTATGCTCTCGGAAGACGACCGCAAACTGGGCAACGAATACCCTAACGATTTATTTTTAACTATTTATCAAGTAGAAGGCAATCAAGATAAAGGTTGGATGGGGAAAAATTTTTGGTTACCCAATATCAAGCTACCACACAATGGCTTGGTGTACCGAAGTGCAAAATGAAGCATATACCGTCTGAAAACTTCCGATTCTTCAGACGGCATATCGGGCAGTTTCCTGCCGGCTTACCCGCCGTGATACTGCCGCGACAGCTCGTGTACGGTGTCGACTAAGATTTTGGCGTGTTCGGGGTCGGCGTGTTGGTTGATGCCGTGTCCGAGATTGAAGACATGACCGCTGCCTTGTCCGAAGTCGGCAAGGATACGTGCGACTTCGGTGCGGATGGATTCCGGCGTACCGAAGAGGGCGAATGGGTCGAAGTTGCCTTGCAGGGCGACTTGCTTGCCGACGCGGCGGCGTGCTTCGCCGATGTTGCACGTCCAGTCCAAGCCCAAGGCGTCCGCACCAATTTCTGCCATGCTTTCCAGCCACAGTCCGCCGCCTTTGGCAAACACGATGACGGGAACGCGTCTGCCTTCGCTTTCGCGTTTCANTCCGGCAACGATTTGGCGGATGTATTTGAGGCTGAATTCTTTAAACGCCGCGTCGCTCAACACGCCGCCCCAAGTGTCGAAAATCTGCACAGCCTGCGCGCCTGCGTCGATTTGGGCGTTGAGGTAGGCGGTAACGGCTTGGGCGTTGGTATCGAGGATTTTGTGCAGCAAATCGGGGCGCGAGTACATCATGGTTTTGATGGTGCGGAATTCTTTGCTGCTGCCGCCTTCAACCATGTAACAGGCGAGCGTGAACGGACTGCCGGAGAAGCCGATAAGCGGTACGCGGCCGTCCAATGCTTTACGGATGGAAGTTACCGCGTCGAAAACGTATTGCAGTTTTTCCATATCGGGAACGTGCAGCTTGGCGATGTCGGCTTCGTGTTGCAAGGCGCGTTCGAATTTCGGACCTTCGCCTTCGGCAAAGTACAGTCCCAAGCCCATTGCGTCGGGAACGGTCAGGATGTCGGAGAACAGAATCGCCGCGTCCAAATCGAAACGTTCCAAAGGTTGGATGGTGACTTCGGTCGCCAATTCGGTGTTTTTGCACAAATCAAGGAAGCTGCCCGCTTTCGCGCGCGTGGCTTTGTATTCGGGCAGATAACGCCCCGCCTGGCGCATCATCCAAATCGGCGTGTATTCGACGGGCTGTTTGAGCAGGGCGCGGAGGAAGGTATCGTTTTTTAAAAGAGTCATGCGGGGCTTTCTGTCAGTATGTTTGTAAAGTGTGTGGAATAGTTTTCAGACGGCATTTCAACTATGCCGTCTGAAGGTTTCAATGGGTTTCTGCGGAAGGTCTGTTTTCCTCTGCAACACTTGCCAAAACCAAGCTGCGCTGCGCCTCCGCCTTCTGCGTTTCTCCGATTTCGTCGAAAACCTTTGCCAGAACCAAACGCGCGGAAATACTCGGCTTCAGTGCAATACTCGCTTCAAGGTAACCTTTTGCCTTACCCCAAAGTTTGCGGCCGTAGGCAAGCTGTCCGAGATACATCAAAAGCAGGGCATTGTCGGGCTGATCCCGAAGCCAAGCATCGGCCAAATCAATGGCCTTCTGCTGATCGCGTTCGCCCAAAAAGCGCACGCTCTCGACGAATGCTTCCAAAAGTTCGGGTCTGCGGCTTTGCGGATAATGCTGTTTGACCCATCTAACCGCTTCGGTATACAGTCCCAAACGTTCGTACTTTTCCGCAACCGATACGCTCAATTCCCCGTTTTTGAGGCTGTCGGGAATCCGCTTCAGACAAGCTTTCAGAGAAACAGCATCGTCTGCATCCGCCAGCAGCCGTCGGTAGGCCCAATTTTGATACTGTTCCGTTTCAGATTCACCCAACGCGCCTGCCTTGGAAAGTTTTTCGGTTTTTGCCAACACCTCAAGCGCGTCTCCCCTCTCGAAGGCATAGCGCAATTGCAGGCGCACAAGCCGTGTCAGTCCGGCATTCATTTTGGCTGCCGCGTGCAGATTGGCTTCCACCGTTTCGTAATCCCGGCGGTTTAGTGCCGATTCCGCCAGCAGGAGGTAGCGTGAAAGCTGCTGTTTTGCAGGCAACTTTGCAATTTCTGCAAGGTACCGGTCGCGCAATTCGGTATTTTCCATCTGCCCGGCGGCATGTGCGCCCAACATCAATGCCAAAGTACGGTTGTCGCCCGCCTCTTTGTTGCACAACACTCGAGAGGCTTCGAGTTCCGCCTTTTCAAAACGCCCTTCAAAATACGCCAAACCCGCTTTGTTCAAGTAAAGCGCGGCCTTGCGTCCTTTTCGTGCCAAACTGAAACGCTGCATCTTTTCGGGAATATTCAAAATGCCGATGACGAATTTAAGCAGGAAATACCAAACTGCAACGGCAATCAGCAGCCCCAGTACAAAGGCGTGCAGGTTGATTCTGAGCATGGTCTGTCCGAGTACGATATACACGTCGCCGGTGTAAATGCCCGAAGCCAGTGCCAGTCCGACGGCGGCGGCAAACAGGACGACAATCCAGACTACCGTTTTCATGCGCGTTCTCCTCTAGCAGACGGCGAACGCCCCGCCTTTTCCGGTACGGGCTGTTTTTTTGCAGGCTGTTCTGGTTTGCGTTCCGACGGGAGGGACGGTGCTTCTATGGTCTTCACATCCGATGCGGCAGCCGGTTCGGAAGCTGTTTTTTCGTTTGCCGGTTCGGAAACCACCTGTTCCGCTTCTTGATTTTCCGCCGCCGTCATGCGCGTACCGTCGCGATAGGCGCGGACGGCATTTAAACTGGCCTTCAAGCCGTCATCCGCCGTCATGCGCACATCCAACGCCTTCAATTCCGCCAATTCCTTCAACCACGACTGCGTGGCGGGGGATTTGGCATCAAAATACTGTCTGACGGCGGTTTCAGCATTGTTCAAATCGCTTTGATAGACTTCGCTGTTGCGTTGCATTAATGCAGTCCGCGCATCCAAAAGGCGGAGGCGCAGATTTTCGCGTACAAAATATGCCTGTTCGGGAGAAATCAGCATGGCATCGTTGTTTTCCAAACGGCGGATTTCGACCAGCCCTTTCAATGTGCCGAGGGATTTTTCCCATACGTACTGCCACCATGAGGCGGAAACGGCTTCGTTCTTCACCTGTACGCCCGGTTTCAATACGCCGTCCAAAATCAACGGCAGTCCGGATACGGCGGTTTCCAACCGGTCGATGCGCAGTGCCGTGCCGGAAATATCGACATAAGGACGGTTTTTCAGTTCCGCCAAGTCGCTGCTGATTGCCTGCTTGAGCGGCAGGAGCTCCGCCTGATCGAAACGGGACAATCGGTTGTCGATATGCTCCAACACGCCTACGGCAGCCTGTATGTTGCCCGTCAAGACCAACTGTTGCACAGCCAGATTGAGTATGGTCTCGGTTTCGTCCACCAGCCAATCGGCGCGTCCTTTGGTCAACTCGCGATAGGATTTTTGCATTTCCAGGATTTGTTCGCCGTTTGCTTTGACGTTTCCGTCCAAACGGTCAAGCTCTGATTGTATGGTGGCTTGCCGGTTGAGGTTGTCTTTCAGCAGGGTGGCGTTCTCCGATTCGCCCAAAGCGGCTTTGTCAATTTTTTGATTGAATGCCAATTCTTGGTTTTTCAGGACATTCTGCCCTTGTACGAACAGAAATCCGCCCGCACCCAAACCCAAGGCCGCTAATACTAAAGCGCAGATTGCCAAGGCGTTGCTGCCGGTCTGTTTGACGACGAAGGGGCGGGTATCCTGTGCGTAACCCATGCCCGCATTGCCGGTTTGCGCTTCAGATTCGGACTTTTTGTTCGGTAAAGAGGTTTCAGACGGCATTTCTTTTTGCGCCGCTGTCCCGCTGACGGGTTCGGATGATTTGTTTTCAGGTTCGCTCACCGTTTTGCTCCTTATCGATTAAGCTTTTTAGGAAAGGCCGGACCGTCCGCAACGGATCCGAACCTTTCAAACAGGAAAATGGGAAAGTGCGTATTCCAGCGAAGGGACGGTTTCCACCGACTGTACTCCTTCGCGTTTCAAGGCCTCCGCAATACGCGGATGATGGGTGAAGTATAACAAGGATTTGAAGAATCGGGAAAATTGCGGAGGAACCTGTGCAAACAGCAACTGCACGAGTTCTGTAGACGTAATATAGGCGGCAGTAATATTCTCGGATTGGAAATTTTGAAAGTTCAAAGGTTTATGCCGTCTGAAATACACTTCGGCCAATTCGGTTTGCAAACCCTTTTCCCGAAGCCTCCTCATAAGGAAATCCCGCCCGCCGTGTCCGCGCACGAACAAGACGCGTGCACCTTCGGGCAGACTGTTCCAAACCGGCAGGCGCAAAACCGCCTCGCTGTCGTTTCCGTCATCCGGCGCAATGACCGTTCTGCCCAAATAGCGTTCCAATGCGCGGCGGCTGCCCTGCCCTACGGCAATGTGCGCCTTTATGCCGTCTGAAAGGTTAAGGTGCGGGACGGCGGTTTCGATTGCGGTCGGACTGACCCAAAATACCGCATCGGCGCGGGCATATTGTTCGGGCAGGCGTGCCAGCCCGGCAGCATCTGCTTCGATTTCAATCGGGCTCAACACTTCCGCCTGCCATCCGGTACGACGGCAGGTTTCGACATCTTCTGCGGCCCTGGCGGACGGACGGACAATCAGCATAGTCGGCATCATTGATTCCATTACCTGGGATTACCAAGAAAAGTCGTTATCATTGAAATTTGCCTGCGCGGTTTTCGGTGTACAGCCGACCCGTGCGACTTCCTTGCCCCTACGCTCCACAACGACACCGCTGCTTTCCGTATGAGTCACGGAATCGAAGTCTGTCCATACGGTGTACATAAATTCGCCGTTTTGGAATTTCATCGTCGCCCAACGACCTCTACCCGTCCCTTCCCATTTGTCGGAACGGTGCAACAGGTCGGATTTTCCGTTGCGGATAACGATTTCTTTTTTACCCATACTGCCGAATGAATATTCGTAAAGGTTCGGGTTGATTTTTTCAACCTCGATATATTTATTGTTGTCCGTCTTACAGGAAAATACCGGACCTGCTTGGGCAATACCTGCCGTGCCAATCATTCCTGAAAAAATCAAAATCAAGGTTCTTTTCATTGGAATCATCCGATGTTTTATAAGGATTTAATCCTTCACAAACCAAACCGTACATACCTTATTCTTGCCCGAGGTGTTGAAACCGCTTCCCTTCGGCTTGAAATTATTATTCCACTTTAAGTGAATGCCGTCTGAAAACACTTTTCAGACGGCATTTCCTTTATTCCGCATCAGGCGGAGACAGGTTTCAGCAACCAGGTTTCACCGCTTTGCACGACATTTTCCAGCAAATCGATATTGGGATGCTTACCGGGGTGGGCGCGCGCATCGGCAACGTGTTCAGCAAACCATATCAAACCCTGTTCTGCCGCTTCTTGACCCAATTTTCCGCCAAAACGTTCCGCCAAAGCATTGTACAACTTGAGCGAACCGAGCTTGCCCTGTACGGCAGGAATATGGTGAACCGTTTTGCCATCGGCATCCTGAACATCCAAACCGGTCAAATGATCGATAGGCGGAAATGTCGCAAGATAATCTTGAAAATTCATGTCAGCTCCGAAAATCAAACAGTTAGCGCGTACCGAAAATCTTGTCGCCCGCATCGCCCAAGCCGGGGATGATGTAGCCGTTTTCGTTCAAATGGCTGTCGAGCGCGGCGGTATAAATCGTAACATCGGGATGCGCGTCATTAACAGCCTTCACGCCCTCAGGGGCGGCAACCAAGACTAAGGCTTTGATGTTGCGGCAACCTTTTTCTTTCAACAGGTCGATGGTGGCCACCATCGAACCGCCTGTCGCCAGCATAGGATCGATAATCAAAGCCGGACGTTCGTCCATACTGTCCACAAATTTCTCAAAATAGGAAATAGGCTTCAGCGTTTCTTCGTCGCGCTGCAGGCCGACCACGCTGATTTTGGCAGTCGGAATCAAGTCGAGTACGCCGTCAAGCATACCCAAACCTGCACGCAGTATGGGAACGACGGTCAATGTTTTGCCCTTGATGCGGTCGCCTTCAATCTGACCGCACCATCCGTCGATAAGGTATTTTTCGATTTCAAAATCACGACTTGCTTCGTACGCCATCAGGCGTGCCAGCTCTGTGGTAAGCGTTCGGAATTTGTAGGTGCTGCAATCTGCCTCCCTCATCAGGGTTAATTTGTGGCGGACGAGCGGATGGTTGATAACGTTAACGTTCATCGCGGTGTTCCAATGTGATTTTGAGACGCGTCATTATACTTTTTTTTAATTTGCCGGAAAAGAAAATGCCGTCTGAAACACGTTCAGACGGCATGAACGGCCGAATCAGGCTTTGAGCAGATCCTGCAGCTCGCCTGCCTCATACATCTCCGCCAGAATGTCCGAGCCGCCGACAAATTCGCCGTTCACATAAAGTTGGGGAATGGTTGGCCAGTCGCTGTATTCTTTAATACCTTGACGTACTTCGGGATTTTCCAATACGTTGACGGTTACATAGTCGGTACAGCCTGCCGCATTAAGGATTTGTACGGCACGTGAAGAAAAACCGCATTGCGGAAACTGCTTCGTACCTTTCATAAACAATACAACGCGGTGAGTCGTTACTACTTCTTTAATTTGGTCGTGGATGGAAGCCATCGCTTATTCCTTTTGATTAAAGTTGACAAAATTTGTCAGGTAGGGCGCATTATACGCAAAAGCGGAAACTTCCCACAATATTTGCCGTATATCGCGCAGTATCAATGTTGTGAACGGAAATATTCCCACTCCTCGACAATCCTGCTGTCCGGCAAATGGCACAGGGTATATCCGCCGCCGCTTTCGTCTTTTTTGCTTCCCGTCTGCCGCCTTTGGCAATGCAGAATTTGGAAGCGGAATTTGCCATACCGACTGCCTCATGCCTGTCCGAAACGTGTTGGCAGGCAGTCAGCAGCAGCGCGGACATACATACAGATGAATTGCCCTCATGGTTTCCCTTATCGTCGGCACAGGGTCAGATGGCCCGCATATCGGGCACTTTTTTAAACAGACGGTAAAAGTTTTCCGTCGTATATGCCGCAACCTGTTCCAATGTTTGGTTCCGCAATTTGGCAATATGTTCGGCGGTATGACGCACAAAAGCCGGCTCGTTCTGCCTGCCGCGCTTGGGAACGGGAGCGAGGAACGGTGCATCGGTTTCCACCAGGATACGGTCGTCCGGAACGTATTTTGCCGCCTCCTGAACCAAGGGTGCGTTTTTAAAGGTAACGATTCCCGAGAAAGAAATATAAAGTCCCAAATCCATTGCCGCACGGGCAAAACCGACATCCTCGGAAAAACAGTGGATAACGCCCGAATTAACCCGGCATTCTTTCAGGATAGACAAGGTATCCGCCGCCGCATCGCGCGTATGGACGATAACGGGCAGTCCGGTTTGATTGGCTGCTTCGATGTGGTCTGCAAAGCGTTTGTGTTGCCAAGACAAATCGCCTTTGCACCAGTAATAATCCAACCCCGTCTCGCCTATGCCGACCACTTTCGGCGAGGCGGCTGCGGCAACCATTTCCGCAATGGAAAATTCTTCGGCTTCCTTACTGTCGGGATGTACGCCTATTGTGCAGTAAATATGCTCATAAACTTCGGCGATAGCGGATACTTCGGCAAAACTTTGCCTGCTGACGCTGATGGCAAGCGCCTGCCCCACTCCGTTTTCTTCCATATTGGACAAAACTTCGGGCAGGCGTTCTTTCAAACCCTCAAAATTGAGGTGGCAGTGTGAATCGATAATATGCATGGTGTTACATGGTAAATGTAGGCCTATTGCTGCCAAGCATACGGCCCAATTCGGCTTCGATTTGGTCTTTGACTTTCAAACAGTTTTCATGTGTCGTAAACGCCAACCCCACCCCTTTGGGCTTTGACGAGGTGCGCGCCGGATTAATCCAGGCAACTTTGGTCGGCAGGAAAAGCTTGGGAAGGTTAAGGATTTCTGCGGCAAGCAGGATGTCTTCCCCGATGGAAAATACGTCGTCGGTCTGCACAAACAGACCGCCGTGTTCCAAAAACGGCATATAGGAGCTGTAAAGTAGATTCACGTCTTTCAACTGCAACGACATCATTTTTGCCGGAATATTTTGTCCGTCTGACATAATTCACCCGTTCTCTTTCTTCAATTCCAAATAGTTGATGAGCAGATGCTCGATCTGCATTTTGACATTTAAAGTGTGAAACCCGTAAGGGGCAAGCTGTTTGAGCATATCCTCCGCCGCAAATACATTGCGCGGACGGAAACCGGATGCCGTCTGAAGCAGCTTGTCTTCATAAGCAGGATAATAGACGGGTTTCATGTGTTGCAGGCACAATCCCAAATCGACCAGCCACTTCTGCATCCACCCGACAAATACGGCGAGCGGAAGTTTTTCCTTATCGAAAAGCGCGGCGTAATCCAAAATCTTCAACAATCTCGGCTCTGCCAATATCTCCAGCAGCTTTGCCCTCAATTCCCGAAGCTCGCCTTCCTCCTGAAACAGCGGCGCGCCGGAATGGAAAGCTAGGCGGTCTTCCGGTTCCGCAACACCCCTGTCGCGCAGATACGCCAATGCCTCTTCATGGGAAGGCGCAGGCAAAACCATTTTCCGGCAGCGGCTTTTAATGGTCGGTAAAACCTTGTCCGCCGCGTGGCTTACCAGCAAAAAGACCACTTGGGGCGGCGGTTCTTCCAACACTTTCAACAAGCTGTTGGCGGCCTGGACATTCATACTTTCCGCAGGATGAATCAGAACCACGCGCAAACCGCCCCGTACCGAAGTCAGATACACGTTGTCGATAATTTTCCTGATGGCATCGATTTTAATCTGCAACAGTTTGCGCCCGTTTTCCGGCTCATCCGACAAGGGGGTTATCTCATAAAAATCAGGATGTCCTCCCTGCTCGAACAAATGGCAGGACGCGCATACCCCGCAAGGTCCGCCCCCCGGCACAGGGTTTTCGCATAACAGCTTCTGTGCCACAAAGCGGGCAAACGCAGTCTTTCCCGTACCTTTTTTACCAATGAACAGCCATGCATTGGGACGACGCTCCCAATGTTCCGCAATCTGCCGCCATTGCTCATTATGCCACGGATAAATCATTTCAAACCATCCGTCCGGAAATCCATGCCGTTCATCAGAGCAGTTCCAAATCGGGGTCGGAACTTTGCGCGCGGCGGCTGCGCAACTGCACCGCCAAACGCAAATCGTGTGCGGAATCGGCATTTTTCAAGGCATCCTGCAAGGAAATCTCGCCTTTTTCATACAATTGGTAAAGGTGTTGGTCGAAGGTCTGCATACCCAGGGTAGTGGATTTTTTCATCACTTCTTTGATTTCATGGATGTTGCCGTTGTGAATCAACTCCGAAATCAGGGGCGAATTGAGCAGCACCTCGACTGCCGCCACCCTGCCCTTGCCGCCGTCTCGCGGAACGAGGCGTTGCGAAATAAACGCCTGAAGGTTGAGCGACAAATCCGTCAGCAATTGTTCGCGCCGCTCCTCGGGGAAAAAGTTGATGATGCGGTCGAGTGCCTGATTGGTGCTGTTGGCGTGCAGCGTCGCCATACACAAATGCCCCGTTTCGGCAAAGGCAATGGCGTAGTCCATTGTTTCGCGGTCGCGGATTTCGCCGATCAGAATCACATCCGGTGCCTGACGCAGCGTGTTTTTCAACGCCGCCATCCAGTTTTCCGTATCCACGCCGACCTCGCGCTGGGTGATGATGCAGTTTTTGTGTTCGTGGACAAACTCGATCGGGTCTTCGATGGTGATGATGTGCCCGAACGAATTTTCATTGCGGTAATCGATAAGCGAGGCAAGCGAAGTCGATTTGCCCGAGCCGGTGCCGCCGACAAAAATAACCAGCCCGCGTTTTTTCAGCGCGACATCCTTCAAGACCGGCGGCAGGTTCAGGCTTTCAAACTTGGGAATCTTGCTGGTAATCGCGCGGAATACCAATGCCGTCGCACCGCGCTGTATCATCGCATTGACGCGGAAGCGGCTGGTGTCCGGCAGGCTGATGGCGAAGTTGCACTCGTTGGTCGATGAAAATTCTTCCGCCTGCTTCGCACTCATAATCGAAAAGGCGATTTCCATACATTTTTCCGCCGTCAGCGGCTCGTCCGTGATGCGGGTGATTTTGCCGTCCAGCTTCATTGCGGGCGGGAAATGGGTCGTCACAAACAGGTCGGAACCTTTGTTTTTGTTCATATGGCGCAGCCATGCGAACAACTCGTCTTTTGCCGTCATATTTTCATCGGTAAACATCCTCGTCCCCAAATCTTCAAACAATCTGTACCTTCCCATTCTACCAAAAACCCGCCATGCCGTCTGAAACCGTTTCAGACGGCATGGACAAACCGCCCCCACTCAATCCTGCCGTGTTAGCGTGTATAATTCGGCATTCTATCCGAAATTCACAGCAGGTCAGCAATATGTCTTTGAAAACAGTAGCCGTTATCGGCGCAATGGAACAGGAAATCGAGCTTTTGCGCGAGATGATGGAAAATGTCAAAGCCATCTCTTTCGGCAGATTTTCCGCCTATGAAGGCGAATTGGTGGGAAAACGCATGGTGCTTGCATTGAGCGGCATCGGCAAGGTCAACGCGGCAGTTGCAACGGCCTGGCTTATCCATCAGTTCGCACCGGACTGCGTCATCAACACCGGCAGCGCGGGCGGCTTGGGCAAGGGCTTGAAAGTCGGCGACGTCGTGGTCGGCACGGAAATTGCACACCACGATGTCGATGTAACGGCGTTCGGTTATGTTTGGGGACAAGTGCCGCAACTGCCCGCCGTATTTGTTTCAGACGGCCTCTTGGTCGGCAAGGCAAAACAGGCGGCGGAAATGTTTGAAGGCGCGGCGGTAGAACAAGGGCTGATTGTCAGCGGCGACCGCTTTGTCCACAGCAGCGAAGGCGTGGCGGAAATCCGCAAGCACTTCCCCGAAGTTAAGGCGGTAGAAATGGAAGCAGCGGCGATTGCCCAAACTTGTCATCAGTTGGAAACGCCTTTCGTCATCATCCGCGCGGTTTCCGATTCGGCAGACGAAAAGGCAGACATCAGCTTTGACGAATTTTTGAAAACGGCGGCGGCAAGTTCTGCAAAAATGGTGGCAGAAATCGTCAAATCTTTATAAAACCTTTATCAAATCATGCCAAAACAGCGGTTTTCCGTTAGAATATCGGGCTATTTCCACGTTGCGCCCGATATTTGGACGTACCGCTGTTTGTTCAGACGGCATTTTTAAAACCCACTGTTCGACATTCAAAATAACTCTAATGAAAAATATCCGAAATTTCTCCATCATTGCCCACATCGACCACGGCAAATCGACGCTTGCCGACCGCTTCATCCAATATTGCGGCGGCTTGGATTTGCGCGAAATGAGTACGCAGGTGCTCGATTCCATGGACATCGAAAAAGAGCGCGGCATTACCATCAAAGCGCAAACCGCCGCGCTCAACTATAAAGCACGCGACGGGCAGGTGTATCAACTCAACCTGATTGACACGCCGGGACACGTCGACTTCTCTTACGAAGTCTCCCGTTCGCTGTCCGCCTGCGAAGGCGCGCTTTTGGTGGTTGACGCATCTCAGGGGGTCGAAGCGCAAACCGTGGCGAACTGCTATACCGCGATTGATTTGGGCGTGGAAGTCGTGCCTGTTTTGAACAAAATCGACCTGCCCGCCGCCGACCCCGAACGCGTGGAACAGGAAATTGAAGACATCATCGGCATCGATGCCGTCGGCGCGGTGCAATGTTCCGCCAAAAGCGGCATCGGCGTGGAAGACGTTTTGGAAGAAATCGTTGCCAAAATCCCCGCACCGACTGGCGACGAAAACGCGCCACTGCAAGCCGTGATTGTCGATTCGTGGTTTGACAATTACGTCGGCGTGGTCATGCTGATTCGAGTGAAAAACGGCACCATCAAACTGAAAGACAAAGTGCGCTTTATGAGCACCAAGGCGGAAACGCAGGTCGAGCAGCTGGGCGTATTCACACCGAAATCGGTTCAAAAACAAGAACTCAAAGCCGGCGAAGTAGGCTTTTTGATTACCGGCGTAAAAGAATTGGGTCAGGCGAAAGTCGGCGATACGGTTACACTGGTTGCCAACCCCGCCTCAGAGCCACTGCCCGGCTTCCCAGAAGTACAAAGTCAAGTATTCGCGGGCCTTTATCCCGTGGAAAGCCACGACTATGAGGCTTTGCGCGACGCTTTGGAAAAATTGCAGCTGAACGATGCTTCGTTGAAATTCGAGCCTGAAGTTTCTCAAGCATTGGGCTTCGGCTTCCGTTGCGGTTTCTTGGGTCTGTTGCACTTGGAAATCGTACAGGAACGTTTGGAACGCGAGTTCGACATGGATTTGATTACCACCGCGCCGACGGTGGTTTACGAAGTCGTGTTGAAAAGCGGTGAAAAAATCGAAGTCGAAAACCCGTCCAAACTGCCCGACATCGGCAGCATCGAAACTATTCTCGAGCCGATTATCACTGCGACCATTCTTGTGCCGCAGGAATACGTCGGCAACGTCATGACTTTGTGTAACCAAAAGCGCGGCGTGCAGGTCAATATGCAATACATGGGCCGCCAAGTGATGCTGACTTACGATTTACCGATGAACGAAGTCGTCATGGACTTTTTTGACAAACTCAAATCGACTTCGCGCGGTTATGCTTCGTTGGACTACCATTTCAAAGAGTTCCAACCGTCTGATTTGATTAAGCTGGATATTATGGTCAACGGCGAAAAAGTCGATGCGCTGAGCCTGATTGTGCACCGTCAAAGTGCCGTTCACCGAGGCCGCGAGCTGGCATCGAAAATGCGCGAACTGATTCCGCGCCAAATGTTCGACATCGCCGTCCAAGCCGCCATCGGCAGCCAGATCATCGCCAGAGAAAACGTCAAAGCCCTGCGTAAAAACGTTTTGGCAAAATGTTACGGCGGCGATATTACGCGTAAGAAAAAACTGCTTGAAAAACAAAAGGCAGGCAAACGCCGTATGAAACAAGTGGGCAACGTGGAAATTCCGCAAAGCGCGTTCTTGGCGATTTTGCAGGTAAGCGACAAATAATATTTCGGCACATAGGGCGGCACGTCGGGAACACCCCTCAAACCGCCCTGATTTCAGGGGCACACGCCCGCAAACAAATTTTGCAATTTGCCGCCTTAAAACGGTTGCACGGACGGGCGGGTTTTTAAGCATTAAGGAACAACAATGAACACAATGCTAATGTCGGGCGCGGCTGCCGCGCTGCTTGCCGGCATCATCCTTTATTTCAAAAGCGACAAGAAACGGCAGGAAAACGGGGAATGGAGTTCCGGCCTCGAATACGCCTATATCCTGACGGCGGTCGGCGTGTTTGCCGCTTTGTCCCTGTTTATGAGCTTTACCGCCGTTTTCCTGATTTTCGTTGTATTATGCGGTACGGCTTGGGGGGTATATAAGTACCGCCTGAAGACTCATCCCGAAATCTCGGAAAGCAGCCACTTCGGCGATTATTTCGGCAGTTTCTTCCCTACCGTTTTGGTATTATTCCTCATCCGGTCGTTTATTGCCGAACCGTTCCAAATTCCATCCAGCTCCATGCGTCCGGGCCTAATCAAGGGCGATTTCATTTTGGTCAGCAAATTTTCCTACGGCTTGCGCGTACCTGTTTTAAACAATGTATTTATCCCCACAGGTAAAATCGAACGGGGCGATGTCGTCGTTTTTAATTATCCTTTGCAGCCGGACATGACCTACATCAAGCGTATTGTCGGCATCCCGGGCGACATTGTCGAATATCGGGATAAGGTTCTGACGGTAAACGGAAAACCGGCTTCCGATATTCCTGACGGCACATACAGCTATCACGACGACACCGACTCTTCCGAAATCCACAACACGGATATGTTCCGTAGCGATCTGGACGGCAGATCATTCAATATTCTGAAAAAAGAAGGGCAAGCGGCCGTTTCCCTACCCGTATTGAACAAATATACCTCCGATATCATGTCTGAAAACGGCTACTCCATAGAGCAGAGCGGTCTGAACCATTGCCAATATGCTGACGACGGCAGCGGTTTTGTATGTCAGGTTCCCGAAGGACGCTATTTCGCTATGGGCGACAACCGCGACAACAGTGCCGATTCGCGCTACTGGGGCTTTGTAGATGACAAGCTGGTTGTCGGTAAGGCAACCTTCATTCTGATGAACTTCGGCGATTTCAGCCGGGCCGGTACGGCAATCCGCTAAACTGGGAAGCCAAGAATGCCGTCTGAAAATAGTTTCAGACGGCATTTGCTATTCCTCACCTTTGCAGGCGGGTCCGGCGTTGACGGATTTTCCTACCTATCAGTCCGGTAACGCAGGTTTTGCACGGCGAACTGCCAATATTGCCCTAATGAAATCAATGTGAAGACTGCTGTTTCAACGAACCGAGGTAAATTGCCGAGAGCGTCAGTGCCACCCCTGCCCACTGCACGCCTTCAATCGGTTTGCCCAACCCGAAATAATCGATGAACAGGGCGGCAACCGGTTCGGACAAAAGCAGCAGCCCCGTCAGCGACAGCGAAAGCAGCGGAATCGCATAGGCAACCATCGCCCACGCGAAGCACTGCATCACCACGCCGTACACAAGCACCAAACCCGCATCTTTCCAAGTCGTCGGATAAAGCGCACCGCCGTCCATCAGCAATGCCGGAACAACCAGCGATACCGCGCCGCCCAAACTCAAAATCATCATTGAAGGGAAAAGTGCCACCGGCTCGACTTCATGAGTCTTGCGGACGAACACCATCGACAGGGCGAGCATCAGCCCGGACACCAAACCGCTGACGAATCCCCAAACCGCATTACCGTTGTAGCCGAATTCCGCACCGGCAATCATCGCCACGCCAGCAACTGCCGATATTAAGCCCGCCTTTTTCAGCCCGCTCAAACGTTCGTTAAAAAAGAAAACACCGATTGCCGACAAGAAAAAGATTTGCAGACTGTTGAGCAGGGTGGAAATACCCGGCCCGACCGCGTGTATGCTTTCGTGCCACAACGCCAAATCGAAAGCAAGAAACACGCCCGCCGTCAGGGCATAGCAGACGGTTTTCCTGTTTTTTGGGAATTTTTGCCCGAAAAACCGTGCCAAAAACCAAAATACGAACACCGAAATCAGCAACCGCCAAAATGCGATTGCATACGGGCCGACGGGGACGGATCTGACAATCAGGCTGCCCAGACCGAACACCACGCAACCCAGCACCAGCAATGGTGCGGCATATTTTTTTCCGTTACCGACCACAATATCCCCTCCCTTCTCCATACGACAGCCGTCCAATCGGAAAAACAACCATCTAGCCCGCAAATATGCCGTCTGAAACCGAAGATTTTTGACAAATATGCAAAAACGCATTTTGCGGTACGGTGTTACACCGATGCCGCAAAATGCGCCCGAACGTTCCAACAATCCGATTAAAGCATTATGCCAAATCTGCAAAAAGTGGCGTAGAGAGATAGCGTTCGCCATAAGAAGGCAGCAGCACGACTATCAGCTTGCCTTCGTTTTCAGGCTGTTTGGCAAGCTGCAACGCGCTCCAAACCGCCGCACCGGAAGAAATACCCACCAAAATGCCTTCTTTTTCCGCCATTGCGCGGGCGGTTTCAAAAGCGGCTTCGTTCGGCACTTTGGCAATACTGTCGTAGATTTTGGTATTCAAAACGGTCGGAATAAAGCCTGCGCCGATGCCTTGAATCGGGTGCGGGCCTTTTTCGCCGCCGCTCAATACGGGGGAAGCCTCAGGCTCGACGGCAACTACCTGAACCTCCGGTTTGTATTTTTTCAATACTTCGCCCACGCCGGTAATCGTACCGCCTGTGCCGACACCGGCAACGAAGACATCGACTTTGCCGTCCGTATCCCGCCAAATTTCCTCAGCGGTTGTTTTGCGGTGGACTTCGGGATTTGCCTCATTGTCGAACTGGCGCGGCATAAAATAAGTGTCTGGATGAGCGTCCACCAAGGATTGCGCTTTGGCAATCGCGCCCGCCATACCTTCGGCGGCAGGGGTCAGAATCAGCTCCGCGCCAAACGCGCGCAACAGCATTTTGCGCTCTTTGCTCATGCTTTCCGGCATGGTAATCGCCAGTTTGTAGCCGCGTGCGGCACATACCATTGCCAAACCGATACCCGTATTGCCGCTGGTTGCCTCAACAATCACGGTGTTTTTGTTGATTTTGCCCGCTTTTTCGGCGGACTCGATCATTGCTTCGGCAATGCGGTCTTTGACGCTGCTGCCCGGATTGAAAAATTCCAGTTTCACGGCAACCTCTGCCTTCAAACCTTCGGTCAGACGGTTCAGTTTGACCAAAGGCGTGTTGCCGATCAATTCGGTAATGTTGTTTGCAATTTTCATCTTCTGCTCCTGAATAATAAGATTTCGATAGTACGGCACGCAATCCCCTGTCAACATCCTGTCCAATTACAGAGTATTCACGCCGAACCATAAACAAATTTCAGATATGGCCGTATCCTAAACCTATGCCGTCTGAAAAACCAATACCCAAAATTTCTTTCTTTATAACTTTTTGTTCCGATACAGACGGCATCACAATCATCTGCCGATTTCGGCAAGCAGCATCGCCGTTACCGCAACCTGCATCAACATCGCCGCCAACACACCGAGTCGCAGCTGCGAACCGCCGAACGTTGACGGCGGCTGCCGGTCTATACCGCAGCGGTGGACATAGGCAACCGCCATCAGCACAAACTGCAACACGAACCAATAAACCGGCTTCAGCGCATAAAGTTTAAGCAATGCCGAAAATACGAACACTTGTGCCGTTCCCAAAAACCAATAATGCACCAACGCACATATTCCGACAAAAGCAAGCGTCATCGATACATTACTGACGGCAAAAAGCCCGAGCAGCGGATGCTCGGCATCTGCCTGCCATCCCTCTCCGTCTGCCTTCCTCCGCCAATGCCCGATAAAGAAAAATATACTGCCCAGTGTCAGATAAAAGTGGGGAATGAACAAAGGTGCGGCATGGGTCAATCCCCACATCCCCGGCATCAGCTTCGCCCCCAAAACCGATATTCCCAGCCACAGCACGATACTCGCCCAAAACCATTGCAACATTCCTGCGCGGAATATCATAAATAGAAAAACCGCCGCATACAGTAAGGCAGACAAAAAATCCAAATGCAGCAAAATCATGAATACGTCAACTCGCCTTCAAACACCGCTTCCGCAGGGCCGGTCATCATCACATCGCCGCCGCAGGCCCATTCAATATATAAAGTTCCGCCCGGCAAAATCACCTCTACCGTTTTCCCTTCATCCAACAGCCCCAGACGGATACCCGCCACCACAGCCGCACACGCGCCCGTACCGCAAGCTTGGGTTTCGCCCACACCGCGCTCGAACACACGCAAACGAATCGCGGTTCGGCTGACAATCTGCATAAAGCCGACGTTGACGCGTTCGGGAAACTGCCTGTGCGGTTCGATAAGCGAACCGGTTTCGCGTACCGGCGCGCATTCCACGTCATCGACTACAATCACCGCATGGGGGTTGCCCATATTGACGCAGCTGACAGGCTGAATGCCGGATTCAAGATGCACCCCGTAAATACAGGCATCATCCCCCTCGCCCGATTCGGGGACAAACGGTATTTCAGACGGCATAAACTTCGGTTTGCCCATATTGACCGTAACCATGCCGTTATCGGACAATTTCGGAAAAATAATGCCCTTGGCCGTTTCAACACAAATTTCTTTCTTATCGGTCAAACCCTTGTCTGCAACAAAACGGGCAAAACAACGCGCTCCGTTGCCGCATTGCCCGACCTCGCTGCCGTCGGCATTGAAAATACGGTAACGGAAATCCACGCCTTCGGTTTCCGAACGCCCGACCACCAAAAGCTGGTCGAACCCGATGCCGCGGAAACGGTCAGCCCATGCCGCAATCGGAGCATGCTCAGGAATAAAATCCTGACTGACCGCGTCAATCACCATAAAATCGTTGCCCAAACCGTGCATTTTAGTAAATTTCAAAGTCTTCATATTATTCTGAAATCCCGTATTGTCTGTTGCTTCCGAATTCCGAAATCCCCGTGCCGAAGGGAAATGCTTCCATCTCCCGCCGTCGGGAGATTAAAATAAGCCATTATACTGTTTGTTACCCATTACAATAAACACCATGTTCCGCATATTACTGTTGCTTTTCCCTTGTGCAATCCTTGCTGCCTGCACCCGAAACATACCGGCAAACCCGGCCGTTTCAAATTGCGCGCATCTTCACAACCGCACCATCCTGTATTTTGACGCACACGGCAAACCCGCCGACAGCGCAGTAAAGGGCGGATTTTACAGGACTGTCGAAATTCATGACACAAACCGCATCCTTATTCAAGACTTTAACAGCACAGGCAATGCCCTCGCCAAACCCTATTGGTCGGACTGCCGGAAATTATCCGTTTTCCCCGACAAACATCTGACCATGAGCCGTCCATGAACCATGACATCACTTTCCTAACCCTGTTCCTACTCGGTTTCTTCGGAGGAACGCACTGCATCGGCATGTGCGGCGGATTAAGCAGCGCGTTTGCGCTCCAACTCCCCCCGCATATCAACCGCTTTTGGCTGATCCTGCTGCTTAACACAGGACGGATAAGCAGCTATACGGCAATCGGCCTGATGCTCGGATTAATCGGACAGGTCGGCGTTTCGCTCGACCAAACCCGTGTCCTGCAGAATATTTTATACACAGCCGCCAACCTCCTACTGCTCTTTTTAGGCTTATACTTGAGCGGTATTTCTTCCTTGGCGGCAAAAATCGAGAAAATCGGCAAACCGATATGGCGCAACCTGAACCCGATACTCAACCGGCTGTTCCCCATAAAATCCATACCCGCCTGCCTTGCTGTCGGAATATTATGGGGCTGGCTGCCGTGCGGACTGGTTTACAGCGCATCGCTTTACGCGCTGGGAAGCGGTAGTGCGGCAACGGGCGGGTTATATATGCTTGCCTTTGCACTGGGTACGCTGCCCAATCTTTTGGCAATCGGCATTTTTTCCCTACAACTGAAAAAAATCATGCAAAACCGATATATCCGCCTGTGTACAGGATTATCCGTATCATTATGGGCATTATGGAAGCTTGCCGTCCTGTGGCTGTAAGCCCCATTCATTCCCGATACCCGTAAAAAATGCCGTCTGAAACCAGTTCAGACGGCATTTTCATCCCTAAGCATTACTCGGCGGCATTTTCTTCACGGGCAGGTGCTTCCAGCAAAGCTTTGATAGACAGGCGTACGCGGCCGCGGTCGTCTACTTCCAATGCTTTTACATTTACAACCTGACCTACTTGCAGGTAGTCGCTGACATTGCGTACGCGCTCGTGGGCGATTTGGCTGATGTGTACCAAACCGTCTTTGCCCGGCATCACGCTGACAATCGCGCCAACGTTGTTGTCGAGGATTTTAACCACAGTACCTTCGTACACCTTGCCCACTTCCACTTCGGCAGTGATTTCTTCGATGCGTTTTTTCGCTGCATCGCCTGCTTCTTGAGTAGTCGCAGCGATAGTGATGGTGCCGTCTTCAGCGATGTTGATTTCAGTACCGGTTTCAGCGGTAATCGAACGAATGGTTTCGCCGCCTTTACCAATCACATCACGGATTTTGTCTTGGTTGATTTTCATGGTGAACAAGCGTGGCGCGTGTGCAGACAGCTCTTGTGGGCCTGCAACGGCGGCTTTCATCTGATCCAAGATGTGCAAACGTGCTTCTTTGGCTTGAGCCAAAGCGATTTGCATGATTTCTTTGGTAATACCTTGGATTTTGATGTCCATTTGCAGCGCGGTTACGCCTTCGGTTGTACCGGCTACTTTAAAGTCCATATCGCCCAAGTGGTCTTCGTCGCCCAAGATGTCGGTCAGGACGGCAAATTTGTTGTTGTCCAAAATCAGACCCATAGCGATACCGGCAACGTGTGCTTTCAAAGGCACACCGGCAGACAGCAGGCTCAAGCAGCCGCCGCAGACGGAAGCCATAGAGGAAGAGCCGTTGGATTCGGTAATTTCAGAAACCACGCGCATGGTGTAGCTGAAATCTTCAGGTTCCGGCAATACGGCCAACAATGCACGTTTAGCCAAACGACCGTGACCGATTTCACGACGTTTTGGTGCGCCTACGCGACCCACTTCGCCGGTAGAGTATGGTGGGAAGTTGTAGTGCAGCATGAAGCGGTCGGTGTATTCGCCAGACAGCGCATCAATAATTTGCTCGTCGCGTGAAGTACCCAAAGTTGCAACCGCCAAAGCTTGGGTTTCGCCACGGGTAAACAGTGCAGAACCGTGCGTGCGCGGCAATACGCCGGTTTGAATGTTCAACGGACGAACAGTGCGGGTGTCGCGACCGTCGATACGCGGTTGGCCGTCCAAAATTTGGCTGCGGACAACATCGGCTTCCAAGTGTTTGAAAATGCCTTTGATTTCGTTGGCTGCCAGAGTGTCGGTTTCTTCGGTAATCAACGCTTCTTTCACGGCATTCCAAGCTTCGTCCAACTTGGCAGAACGCGCTTGTTTTTGACGGATTTTGAACGCTTCTTTAATGGTTTCGCCGGCAATTTCGCGTACTTTGGCCACCAATTTCTCATTGGTTTCAGGCGCTTTCCAATCCCATACTTCAGGGTTTACTTCATCGGCGAACTCATTGATGGCGTTAATGGCCACTTGCATTTGATCGTGACCGTAAACAACCGCACCCAACATTACTTCTTCAGACAAGATGTCAGCTTCGGATTCCACCATCAACACGGCTTTAGAAGTACCGGCAACCACCAAGTCTAATTGTGATTTAGCCAATTCGGCTTTAGTCGGGTTCAAAACGTACACGCCGTTTACATAACCCACGCGTGCCGCACCAATCGGACCGGCAAATGGTACGCCGCTCAACACCAGCGCGGCAGATGCGCCGAGCATGGCAGGAATGTCAGAATCGATTTCAGGATCAACAGACACCACCATCGCTACGATTTGGATGTCGTGGTAGAAACCTTCAGGGAACAAAGGACGAATCGGACGGTCGATCAGACGGCTGGTCAGGATTTCTTTTTCGCTTTGTTTGCCTTCGCGTTTGAAGAAACCGCCGGGGATTTTACCTGCTGCGTAAGTACGTTCGAGGTAATCGACAGTCAGAGGGAAGAAGTCTTGGCCTTCTTTCACTTCTTTGTTGGTAGTCACGGCAACCAAAACAACAGTGTCGCCCATGGATACTTTAACGGCAGCAGCGGCTTGGCGAGCGATTTCGCCGGTTTCCAAAGTAACGGTTTGATTACCGTATTGGAAGGTCTTAACGTGTTTATTGAACATTATTGTTCCTTTCAAAATACCGCACTGCTAAAACACTAATAATGCACACTAAAATCCGAATGTGCATAGTTAGGGTTTCAGACCGTGCGGCAGGTTATAAACAAGCTTTCAGACGGCCTTTAAGACGCTGAAAACAACTCTCGATTATAAAGGCAACCATCCTTAAAATCCAGTATTTATACAATGAAAAGGCCGTCTGAAACATATCTCTTTCAGACGGCCTTCAAACTTAAAAATTAATCCTGAGTCAGCAAAGTCAATGCTTCCTGATATTTTTCGACTGTTTTTTGAATCACATCGGCAGGCACTTTAGGCGCAGGTGCTTTTTTGTTCCAACCGCTTTGCTCCAACCAGTCGCGGACAAATTGTTTGTCAAAAGATGGCGGATTGGTACCNACCTTGTATTGATCGGCAGGCCAAAAACGGCTGGAGTCAGGCGTCAACACTTCGTCCATCAAAGTCAACGTACCTTCTTCATCTAAACCAAATTCAAACTTGGTATCGCAAATAATAATACCGCGAGATTTCGCATATTCTGCCGCTTCCGTGTAAAGCTGAATCGCTTTGGCACGCACTTCAGCCGCCAATTCTTTTCCGATAATACGTTCGCATTCTTCAAAGCTAATGTTTTCATCATGATCACCAACTGCGGCTTTGGTCGATGGCGTAAAAATCACTTCAGGTAGTTGTTGCGCTTCCTGCATACCTTCAGGCAGTTGAATACCGCAAACAGAGCCTGTTTTTTGATAATCTTTCCAACCGCTACCTGCCAAATAACCGCGCACAATAGCCTCTACTTTCACCGGAGTGAGTTTTTTAGCCACGACGGCGCGTTTTTCTAAAACTTTGGCTTCGTTTTCAGGCAAAACGTCGTAAACCGTATGGCCGGTGAAATGGTTAGGCATGATATGAGCCAATTTTTTAAACCAAAAATTGGAAATCTGCGTCAGAATCTCCCCTTTACCCGGAATCGGATCATCCAAAATCACATCGAATGCAGACAGACGGTCGGAAGCAACCATCAACATTCGCTTATCGTCAATTTCGTACAAATCGCGTACTTTGCCGGAGTAGATTTTCACCAAACTGGTTACACTCATTTCATATTACCCTGAAAATGCCTTAGACAATACCGAAACCACACTCAACAATCGGAATCGGATTACGGTATTTTAGCCGAAATCGTCGTAAAACAATACCTTTTCCACAACAACTGCTCAGAATAATGCCATTACGCCAAGCACCGACAAAATTTTAGCACTATAATGTCAATATCAAATCTATAAATACCTTACAAAAGGAAATACCTCATGAGAATCCTATTGACCGGCTCAAAAAGCCAACTGGCACGCTGCTTGCGCGACCGTCTTCCCGAAGATTGGGAAACCATTGCAACGGATTCCGCATCTTTAGACATTACCGATGCCGATGCCGTCTTCAATATGGTAAAAAATTTCCAACCCGATGCCATTGTCAATACGGCGGCCTATACCTCCGTCGACAAAGCTGAAGAAAATGTAACCACGGCATTTGCCGTTAATGCTTCCGCCGTTTACAATCTCGCCTCGGCGGCGCACCGAACCCACGCCCGATTCATCCACATTTCTACTGACTATGTATTCGACGGTCAAGCCAACAAACCTTATTTGGAAAGCGATTTTACCAATCCGCTCAACATATATGGAAAATCCAAGGCCGCCGGCGAACTGCTCGCGCTGTCTGCCAATTCGGAAAGCCTTATCCTGAGAACCTCCTGGCTATTTAGCGAATATGGCGATAACTTTGTCCGAACTATGCTGAACCTTGCCAACGAACGTTCTTCATTACCCGTCGTAAGCAATCAAACCGGCTGCCCAACCTATGCTGGCGACTTAGCTGCTGCCATCATCCGCCTGTTGCAGCAATCATCGCCGGTACGCGGTATTTACCACTTTGCGGGCGGCAAATCCGCCTCTTGGTACGAATTTGCCCGGCACATCTTTCAGACGGCATTGCAGCAAGATGCCTCTTTTCCCGTTCCCGACCTGAATGCCGTATCGGATGAAGAGTATCCGGATGCTGCTTCCAGGCCGCCGTACAGTATTTTGGACTGCCGCAAAATCGAAAGCGACTTCGGCATCAAACCGTCAGACTGGCAAAAAGCCCTTTCACAAGTTGTTTTAAAGCTGCTTTAACCCCTACTCATTCATACCGTTTCCGCCGCCAAGCTCAGACTTGGCGGTTTTATTATAAAATCCGATGATTACACAAACGCTTATCATCTTTACACAATCATGCCTACACTTTCTTCAAAACATGCTATGATTGCCAATCAATAACATCTCACAATTAATCTTACTTTTCTCATTGAGTAAACCAATAAATTAGATTCTCTCCCAACCGACAAATAAAATAAAGAAAGGGTTAATATGCAACATCGAAGAAGACTAGCAATTTACCAAGCATTCAAACGTACTGCCTTTAACGGCAAGTCCTCTGTTCCGCAAAAAAGCGAGAACCGTTGATTCAATCTAAAAATGCCGTCTGAAGTCCTGCTTCAGACGGCATTTTTACGATTCGAGAACCTGCCTCAACTTTTTTTCATCCAAATACCAATGGCAAATTTCTTTATCACCCGCCAACAAAACAGGCACCAGCTCATTATATTTCTCTTCCAAAACGGGATCATCATCCACATCAAGCACATCCAGCCCGAAACCGTATTCATCCTGGAAAGGTTTAAGTTCGTCTCGCATCTTGTGGCATAAACTGCAATATTCGCGAAACATCAGGGTTAGTTTCATCAGCATTTCCTTACCGTTCTGCTTCCACAATCCCAAGCCTTCAGACCAGGGGCTCAGGGGTGGGTTGACAAGTGGTCATTTTTTCATAAATTTCAATAAAATATTTCTTCAAATCATCTACTTCATCTCTTTCAACGCCATGGATTATTTCAAATTCCCTTGCATCTACGCATACACCTGCATATATCTCACTCAAGATAGCCCGTAAAACAAAAACTTCATCTTGAGTTAGTGATATCGTTGAGTTTTGATTGTTTATGGATAGTATGTCCATAGCCGGTTTCCTAGCTTTAAGATTAATTAATTTTTAATATTTTTAATATTAATGCAATTATCCCAAGTAAAATAGGAACTATTATTGGAATAATGGCGTCCTTAATTTTTTTAATGTAGTTATCTTCTTTTTGTTGCGTCTGCTCATAATCATCCTCATGTAGATATGCATTATTTATATCCTTGTAAGTCTCATTTTCATCACCAACAACTCTGGAACCATCCTTAAACGACCTTGCAATTTTTATCATTGATGATAGTAGATCATTGCTTGTGGTAATTGCAAGCAATTCTTCCCCATCATAAAAAAGAATGCTTTCCTCATCGTTTGGGTCATAAAAATATACTTCACCCATCTCGTTGCAACCTTCATGATAATTAAATTTTTCTCTTAAAAATATTGACAAGTTCTCCTTGTTTTTTAATATTTTATTTTCGTCTGAAATTTTTTTGCTGGTATTTATTATCCTAATATGGTAACCCATCATCTATCCTTTCTTGTTTGGTCATATAGTTCTTTTGCTTTATTATGTATTTCTCGCACCCCCTGAGCTGTGACTCCAACACCTGACTTTTAAGTCATGATATTCAACATCTTGATGTTTTACTATAAATCTATTCTTGTGCTTCCTTTGTTAGATAAATTTTAAAACAAAAGATACGTATGCATTCTCTAATTTTATTTGAGATAAATAATGCATTGCTTTGTTGATACTGTTAAATAAATTACTTCCCTCGTAATACCAATTATCATATGTTTGATAAAAATAATTATCTTTCTTGATATAAATATCTCCCCCCCAATACAAGTATTCTCTCATTGATAAATAAATTTAATATATCTATTGCAGCGGGGACGGGTAATGCGGCTTCTCTAATTCCAATTCCTATCAAAGATTCCCCCTTGTCTCGAATAAATTTCAAAAATCTCATTTAACATATTAATCTCTATCTGCTATTTTTCAGGAAATTGCTGCTTAGGGACAAATAATCTATGATTAATTTTTCCATCTGCTTCTCTGATATATTCAAAATTTCCATCTTTTCCTTTATAAAATCCAAGGATATAAAGTTTATGCCTTACAATATTATCTCCGCCAACTATTTGTATTACTGTATATTGTTCGCCTGATGTCGGTCTGAATGCCGCACCTCCATCATTAAAATTTTTATCTTGGATAACTATTATCCCTTTTATCGTCCCAATACATAGCGGAATCATCATTGAAGCAAATCTGCACTGTCTTAACACGCAGCCCAAAAACAGCAAAAATGCCGTCTGAACTGTTCAGACGGCATTTTTAAAACCGTTTTACGCTTGAACGCTAATACCTGACGTAACCGTCGGTTGCACGTTATGTGCCGTCAAAAACGAAGCAGCAAGCTCCCCGCAGCAGCCGCAACAGGTTGCCACGCCCAACTGCGATTGCAAATCACCCATTGTGGTCGCGCCTGCGGCAATAGTTTCTTTGATTTGATGGTCGGTAACGGCATTGCAGATACAGACAAACATTTTATACTCCGTGTGTTCTCAAACTATCATACTGATAGCGGCTTTTATTATCGTACGCAAATATAAATAAAAACAGTTTGTATTGCAAGGTTAAGATACTCGGTTATCTTGGTATTTTTTTATCGCATTTCTATTTTCGATTGGTTTTTTATTAATCTGAAGCCGATGAGGGAATAGATCCTCAATTTCGGGAATGATGTTCCTTAACCACGCTATGCAGCCGCACATTGGCAACATGGGTATAAATCTGAGTCGTGTTCAAATCAGCATGTCCCAACATATCCTGAACCACGCGCAAATCCAATCCGTGCTGCACCAAGTGTGTGGCGAAAGCATGGCGCAGGCTGTGCGGGCTGATGTGTTCGATACCTGCTTGACTTGCATATTCTTTAACTATCATCCATGCCAGCTGTCGGGAAATACCCGTTTTTTTCTGACTGACGAACAATGCATCGCAAGACCTTCCCTTTAACAGCAACGGGCGCGCCTCCTTGTAGTAACGTTCCACCCAATATACGGACTCCCGCCCCATCGGCACTATCCTTTGCTTGTTACCCTTGCCCAAGGTAGTGATACACCCCCTGTCCAAATCCAGATTGCCAAAACTCAGCCTGACCGCTTCGCTAACACGCAAGCCGGTTGCATACATTAATTCAAGCAATGCCTTATCCCGTAAACCGTGCGGAGTATCCGTATCCGGTGCGGAAAGCAGTCGGGAAATCTGCTGCTCGGTAATCAGAGTCGGAATATTCTTGTCGATTTTGGGCGGTTTCAGCAAACGGGTGGGATTGTCCGTCCTCATGCCTTCACGCTCCATCCATATATACAGGCGTTTGCATGCTGATAATGCACGGGCCTGAGAGCTTCGCTCCTCACTGGCAACATAAACCGCCGCTGCCAAATCCGATTCGTCCGCATCCCTCAGGGTTTGACCGCACAAAGACAACCGGCGGGCAATTTTTTCCAAATCCCGCCGGTAGCTCTCCAAGGTATTCCGACTAAGCCGCCGATCCAGCCATAAGGTTTCAAGCAGCCTGTCAATCAAATCTTCTTCCATATTATTCCAAACAAATGCCGTCTGAAACAGGTTAGGAAGCGAAACCCGCATAATCAGGAAAGCGTTTCCAGCACTTCCTGCGCATGACCCGCCACCTTGACCTTCCTCCATTCATGGACGATTTCACCGTCCTTATTCAGAACAAACGTACTGCGCTCGATACCGAACGACTCTTTCCCATACAGTTTCTTCAATTTGATGACATCAAACAGGCGGCACACTGTTTCATCCTTGTCACTCAACAGTTCAAACCGGAAACCCTGTTTCTCGCAAAAGTTCTGATGCGCTTTCACACCGTCTCGCGAAATGCCGACCACGGTATAACCCAAGTCGCCGAACTGCGCCAATCGCGCATTAAAATCCAGCCCCTCCGTCGTACAACCAGGCGTACTGTCTTTCGGATAAAAATACACAACCAAAGGCAGATGTTCTGCCGAATGGAAATCCGCACCGCTGCTTGAAGGCAGGGTAAATTCATATTTCAAACCCATTAATCCGTACTCCCAATATTTCAACGATTAAAACAATGCATCAGCACACACCTGTGCATTAGTTTGATATCTAAGCCAACCCCGATTCTACCGCCTCGAGGCGCATAGATTCAACCGACGGCCTCTGTTTCAAATCAAACTGCCGAAATTAAATCACAATAAATATTTTTAATAAAAACAATATGTTATTAATAAAAACAATCTTACATTACGGATACAAGCAACCTATCTCCCTGACAACATACTTTACATATATCTGTTTTTTCAACAAAATAATGCCAACATTCAATCAATGGAATCAAAAATGTCCGTCCGCACCTTAAAACATCTGCCTTCGTCTCTGCTACTCGGTTTATGCCTGTCCCTGCCTTCGGCATATCTCTTTGCCGAAGACGATATTTTAGGACAATTTTTGGAACATAACCTGTTCACATCCTCCGACCCGATAGAAATATTTGCAGAAAGTCCGATACACCCCCCCAACACCCAAGCCATTACGGGCGGGCTGATTCTGTCCTCCCAATCCGCACTGGTCGTCAACAACAAAACAGGGCAAATACTGTATCAGAAAAACGCCGACAGGATTATGCCCATTGCCTCCATCTCCAAACTCATGAGCGCAATGGTCGTTTTAGATGCAAATTTAAACATGGATGAAACCGTTACCATTACGCCAGACGAAATCGACCGTATCAAAGGAACAGGCAGCCGCCTTGCCATCGGCACGTCCCTTACTCGGAAAGAGCTGCTTCACTTAAGCCTGATGAGCAGCGAAAACCGAGCCACCCACGCGCTTGGGAGAACCTACCCCGGCGGCATGGGCGCATTTGTCGCCGCAATGAACCGTAAAGCACAAAGCCTGGGTATGTACAGCAGCCGATTTTACGAACCGACCGGCCTCAACTACCAAAACGTTTCCACAGCCAAAGACCTAAGCCTTATGGTCAACGCAGCCGTACAATATCCCCAGATACGTATCAACTCGACCTCCAACCATGCCGCCGTACAAACGAAAAATGGACAGCAAAACTATAAAAATTCCAATGCCTTGGTTAGGGAAGGCATGTGGAACATCGAGCTGCAGAAAACAGGCTATATACGCGAGGCGGGCAGGTCTATGGTCGTCAGGGCCAATATTCAAAACCAACCGGTTACCATCATATTGTTAAATTCGCCTACATCCGCCACGCGGGTCAACGACGCACGTAAAATCGAATCATGGATGCTGCAGCAACGTTCTTAATGTATGCAAACAATTAGCGTAGAAATCCGTTTCAAGCACAAAAAAAATTGGTAATTTTTCCTATTAAAGGCTACAATTCTACAAATACAGGGCATTTGCCCGATTTCACAATCATAATAGCGGAGTTAAAAAATATGACAGCTAAAGGACAAATGTTGCAAGATCCCTTCCTGAACGCATTGCGTAAAGAGCATGTTCCGGTTTCGATTTACTTAGTTAACGGTATCAAATTGCAAGGTCAGGTTGAGTCTTTCGATCAATACGTTGTTCTCCTGAGAAACACTTCCGTAACCCAAATGGTTTACAAACACGCCATTTCCACCATCGTACCGGCACGCTCTGTCAACCTTCAACACGAAAACAGACCCCAAACCGCACCTGCATCAACCCTCGTCCAAGTGGAAACCGTCCAACAATCTGCTGAATAATCCGCACAAATCAATATATTCCAATACCTTACCGGCATCGGTAAGGTATTTTTATTTTCTGACAGCATTTAAAAATGTTATTGCAAAACATCATTCCATTCGCCCATTACCTTTTACAGCAAACACTGCCCGAAGGCGGGAACGCCTTGGACGGCACAGCCGGCAACGGACATGACACCCTTTTTCTTGCACAAACAGCAGGCATTCTGGGGAAAGTGTGGGCATTCGATATCCAACCGCAAGCCCTGAGCCGCACCCGATGCCGTCTGAAAGAGGCGAGATACGAGAATGTGCAACTTATCTTAGACGGACACGAAAACCTGAAACAATATGTTTCAGAACCGCTAAATGCCGCCATTTTCAACTTTGGCTGGCTGCCCGGCGGAGACAAAAGCCTTACCACCCGTACGGAAACCAGCATTCCCGCCCTTTGCGCAACCCTCTCCCTGCTGAAAGAAGGCGGTATGCTTATTGCCGTCCTCTATCCGGGACACGAAAACGGCAAACAGGAGGCAGAAGCAATCGAACAATGGGCAAAAAACCTGCCTCAAGAACAGTTTGCCGTTTTGCGTTACGGCTTTACCAACCGGAAAAACAACCCGCCCTATCTGTTGGCATTTGAAAAGTTACGTCAAAAATAAATGTTTGCGGTAAAATAGGCCGGTTCCAACCCTTATTTTAATAAGAGCCGACTATGCAGTATCTGATTGTCAAATACAGCCACCAAATCTTCGTTACCGTTACCATTTTGTTGTTCAACATCCGCTTTTTCCTGCTTTGGAAAAATCCCGAAAAACCCTTGGCGGGCTTTTGGAAGGCACTGCCCCACCTTAACGACACCATGCTGCTGTTTACCGGATTGTGGCTGATGAAGATTACCCATTTTTCCCCGTTCAACGCACCATGGCTCGGTACAAAAATTCTGCTCCTGCTCACCTATATCGCATTAGGTATGATTATGATGCGCGCCCGCCCACGTTCTGCCAAATTCTATGCCGTTTACCTGCTTGCTATGTGTTGCGTCACCTGTATCGTTTACCTTGCCAAAACCAAAGTCCTACCATTCTGAAACACTGCCATGAACAACAGACATTTCGCCGTCATCGCCCTGGGCAGTAATCTTGAAAACCCTGCCCAACAGGTACGCGCCGCATTGGACACGCTGTCGTCCCATCCTGACATCCGGCTTGAACAGGCTTCCTCACTGTATATGACCGCACCCGTCGGTTACGACAATCAGCCTGATTTCATCAATGCCGTCTGCACCGTTTCCACCACCTTGGACGGCATTGCCCTGCTTGCCGAACTCAACCGTATCGAAGCCGATTTCGGACGCGAACGCAGCTTCCGCAACGCGCCGCGCACATTGGATTTGGACATTATCGACTTTGACGGAATCTCCAGCGACGACCCCCGCCTCACCCTGCCGCATCCGCGCGCCCACGAACGCAGTTTTGTCATACGCCCTTTGGCAGAAATCCTCCCTGATTTTGTCCTAGGCAAACATGGAAAAGCCGCCGAGTTGTCCAGAAAGCTTGGCGATCAAGGTATCCGCCTCCTGACGGATAAATAATTCGATATATGCAAATACCGTCTAAGTTTTTTCAGATGGCATTTTTATCCTGCTGCCGATCTGTACGCAAAAAAATCGCCCCTTGACAAAGGGGCGCAAAAGGAACACAAACCACTACCAAAACTTTAAATCTACAACATTGCCTGCCGCATACTGTATCCGACAGGATATAAAGCTCTCACTAAATCGTTTTGAGAAATCCAAACTTCTTCATCACCGACAGAAAATCTGCCTTTCTCCGGCACCAGCTCCAACAAAAACGGTTGAACCGCCGTATGCAGCTTGTCTTTACACCGCTCCATCTTTCTGGATAGCGCAGACAAGGCACGCTTATAGACACTATCCTTACGGTCAAGTTCCCGAGCACTGCCGACCCAGCTCAAACGCAAGCTGCGGCTTTCATCTTCAATCAGCAAAATCCCTGTTTTAACTTCTCCTACCTCAGGCTCGCANGAAAGCGCAATATAATATTTGCCGTCGATGTTGACATACGCCGCTTCATGCACCTGACAGTTGCAGCCGGAAGTGGCAAGCAGCGAATAAACAGAATCCCGATGCAGTTTCAAAATATCAAGGGAAATCTGTTTGAAAATACTTTCCGGCATTTTTCCCTCCTTTCGTCTGCTGTGTTATTTACTGGATTGATTGCATTATACAGACATCTTTATATTTTGCAAATGATAATTGTTCCTATTTTTTAGAAAGTTTATAACTTCATGATAATAAAATGAATTAATTTTTTAAATTAATTATCTAGTCCTTGAAAACACCAAAATGCCGTCTGAAAACCATTCAGACGGCATGATCAAGGGAACCGTTTTAGAATTTAACGCCTTTATGCAGGGCCACAATCCCCGCACTCATATTATGATAGTCCACACTGTCAAATCCGGCATCCAGCATCATTTGCTTTAAAGTTTCCTGGTCAGGATGCATACGGATGGATTCGGCAAGATACTGGTAGCTGTCCGCATCTTTGGCAATCAGTTTGCCCATCACCGGCAACAGTTTGAACGAATAGAAATCATACGCGCCTTCGAGCAGTTTGTGGATTTTGGAAAACTCCAATACCAGCAATGTTCCGCCGGGTTTCAAAACACGGTACATCTCTTTCAGCGCGGCATCTTTATGCGTCATGTTCCGCAAGCCGAACGCCACGGAAACCAAGTTGAAATAATTGTCGGGGAAAGGCAGTTTTTCCGCATCGGCAAGCGATACGGGCAAAATCATGCCTTCGTTCAACAGACGGTCGCGCCCGACGGTCAGCATAGAAGAATTAATATCGGTCAGCCAAACTTCGCCCTCTTTGCCGACGCGTTTTGCCCAACCGCGCGACAAATCGCCCGTACCACCCGCAATGTCCAACACTTTATCGCCTTTTTTCAGGTGCGCCGTATGGATGGTAAAGTGTTTCCATACACGGTGCAGCCCTGCCGACATCACATCGTTCATAATGTCGTAGTTTTTGGCGACGGAGTGGAACACTTCCGCCACTTTTCCGGCTTTCTCATCTTCGTTGACCGTACTGAACCCGAAATGCGTTTTCTGTCCGCCCATATTCTAACCACCTCTCTGATACCGTTGTCCGTCAGATTGCTATCCGACCGGTCTTATTTCTCTTCAAAACGCGACGCGCCCGCCGCCGCCAACCTGTCCAGATATTTTTGCCACATGGCATCACGTCCGTATGCCAGCCCGTGCAGATAGTCCCAATCGTAAAGCCCGCTGTCGTGCCCGTCCGAAAAACTGATTTTCAGCGCGTACTGACCGACAGGCTGTAAATCCGTAATTTGCACATCCGCCTTACCGGTCTGCAAAACATCCTGTCCCACACCGTGTCCGCGTACTTCCGCACTCGGCGAATAGACGCGTAAAAATTCGGCGGACAGCTCCTTAGGTTCGTCCCCATAAGTCAAAACCAACACGGTACGGTTTTTCAACAAACGGATTTCAACAGGAATATTATTCAAAAAACACCTCAATTCGGCATACAATATCCGGCAGACGCACGCGGCCTTTAAACGGCGGGTATTTTAACAGCTTTATCCCGATACCGATATTCAAACCCACATTTCAGACGGCATTGATATGGACAATCTCGCATGGAACGGCATTCCCGACATCCGCACACTTTACAATATTATCGACAAACGCGCGCAACCGCTCAACCTGATTATCTGCCTTCCCGATAATCAGATTCCCGATTTTCAAACCGCACAAGATGCTTCGGACGGAGAATGCCGTCTGAAACACCGTTTGAAACAAGCACTGCAGTGCCTACAATTCAACAGCATCAATCTAATCGAACACATCCTGCACGATGTCCGTTTCTGGCTGGTTCCCCCTTCACGCACCCACCGCCTGCACGAACATTTCCACCACCTTTCCTGGCAGACCGAAGCCATCCCGCAAACCGAAAGCAAGTCCGACAAACCCTGGTTTGCACTTCCACAAACATCCGAACGGCAAAAACCAGAACACGTTCTCGTTATCGGCGCAGGCATATCCGGCGCGGCAACCGCCCACGCCTTAGCATCACACGGCATTTCCGTTACCGTATTGGAAGCCCGAAAAGCCGCCCAAGCCGCCAGCGGCAACCGCCAAGGGCTGCTTTATGCCAAAATCTCGCCACACAATACCGAACAAACCGAACTTTTGCTCACCGGCTACGGTTACACCAAACGCCTGCTCGAACACATCCTGCCCGACTCCGACACATGGGGCGGAAACGGCATTATCCACCTCAATTACAACCAAGACGAATACCGTCGCAATCACGAATTGGGTTTGCAAAAACACCATGTACACCTCTACCGCAGCATCACGTCTGCAGAAGCCGAAAAAATCGCCGGTATCCCCCTCAGCATCCCCTACACCGAACCATCATGCGGCCTCTTCTGGCAGCACGGCGTATGGCTCAATCCGCCCGCATTCGTCCACGCCCTCCTCAACCATCCGCTGATTGGACTACACGAAAACACACCGTTAACCGACATTTCCCACGACGGGGAGAAGTGGATTGCGACCACGCCAAACGGCATATTTTCCGCCACACACATCATCTACTGCACCGGCGCACACAGCCCCTGCCTGCCCGAAACCAACCTCGCCGCCCTGCCCCTCAGGCAAATACGCGGACAAACCGGCCTCACACCATCCACCCCATTTTCCGAACAACTGCGTTGCGCCGTTTCAGGCGAGAGTTACATCAGCCCATCATGGCACAGGCTGCACTGCTACGGTGCAAGTTTTATTCCCAACAGCAGCCATACCGGATGGAACGACGCCGAAGAAGCCTCAAACCGCCAAGCATTGGCACAGCTTAACCCCGCCCTCGCCGAATCATTGTTTGCCGCCAACCCAAACCCTCAAAAATACCAAGGGCACGCCGCCATGCGCTGCGACAGCCCAGACCATCTGCCCATCGTCGGCGCACTCGGCGACATTGCCGCCATGCAACAAACTTACGCCAAACTTGCACTGGACAAAAACTACCGCATCGACGCCCCATGCCCATATCTGCCTAATGCCTACGTCAACACCGCGCACGGCACCCGCGGACTCGCCACCGCCCCCATCTGCGCCGCCGCCGTTGCCGCCGAAATCCTAGGCTTGCCCCATCCCTTTTCACAACGCCTGCGCCACGCCCTACACCCCAACCGCACCGTTATCCGCGCCATCGTCAGAAGGCAAAACCTGACTCCTTAAACCTTTGCCACATTCTCTTTGAAACTCTAAGCTAATATTCATATCTTAAGATAAGGTCTCAATGCTGCGACATATACACAAGCTAAAACTTTTATCACTTTCCCACACCGAAATTTCTATAACCATGTAAAAAGATTTTAAAAAATCAGTGAGTATGCGAAAAATCAGTCAATACAACATATGATATACCCACTAAATTATTCTCTACTCCATTCTGTCCGACCGCGCCTCAGATTTGCACGTCTATCGGCGTGCCGCCCACGGCCGCTCCCGTCAGTGATGCAATCACCCCGCTCTTTGATTTGATTTCTTCTTTAATATGTTCCTGCAGCAGGTTGGCATTGAACTCGCCTGTTTGCGGATCGATTGCGGTTTTACCATCGTTATACCGTTGGGCAAGATGTTCCGCTGCCTTTTCAGCTGCAACTGCAGCCGAGCCGCCGGCAGCAAAATTACCACCGTTGACGCAGGCAACCGTTGCACCTAAAAGGAAATGTCCGATTGCCCGGGCGGTTTCGTTTTTGTTTTCTCCGTGGCCGAATGTTCTGCCTATTGCTTCGGAGGCATAGGGCGCAGCGGCATTACTGACTTGTTAACGTTAAACAAAGGCCGTCTGAAACGTTTTTTCTGTTTTCAGACGGCCTCTTAGCTCAAACCTTGAGAACCGCATGCGTGCGTTCTGCACACATGCTACTTGTTGAGTTTAGGTTTCATATGGGCTACGGCTTACTTAATTGGCTCCGGGGAGTTTTAATCCTGTGTACGTAATATAATTAGGGTTTGCTTACTCTAAAATATAATTAAATTTTTCTTCGAATCCATAATCCTCATCTTGTTTCTTAACTCTTTCTAGAACCTTTACTATTTCAATAAATATACTTTTTAATTGATTTTTTGAGAACATAGCATCTTTCCATACCAAAGTAATCGGTCGTTCTACATTTGTGCTCAATAAATCCCACAAAGCATCAAGATTGTTCCCATAATAATCTTGTATAGAAAATATTTTTGAAATTTGATTATGAAAATCTTGTTCCGTATAAATTTTACTACCGATAATCTCTAATTGCATAAGTTATACTCCTATTTCCAAGTTCCAAAATGTCCTGTTGGATCATATAGTTTAC
>NZ_JBPBFH010000069.1:0-1506 GCF_050896295.1 Neisseria sp. SLRRB23 | reverse complement strand
CCGTGTATCGCTGTAAATCTTAGAGATGGCGGAATATAGCGGATTAACAAAAACCGGTACAGCGTTGCCTCGCCTTAGCTCAAAGAGAACGATTCTCTAAGGTGCTGAAGCACCAAGTGAATCGGTTTCGTACTGCTTGTACTGTCTGCGGCTTCGTCGCCTTGTCCTGATTTTTGTTAATCCACTATAAAGACCGTCGGGCATCTGCAGCCGT
The DNA here is from genome assembly GCF_050896295.1 of Neisseria sp. SLRRB23. NCBI lineage: Bacteria > Pseudomonadati > Pseudomonadota > Betaproteobacteria > Neisseriales > Neisseriaceae > Neisseria > Neisseria sp. SLRRB23. The sequence goes on along the minus strand of NZ_JBPBFH010000069.1, from coordinate 1,292 downwards.
CATTCCCGCGCAGGCGGGAATCTAGAACGTGGAATCTAAGAAACCGTTTTATCCGATAAGTTTCCGTGCGGACAAGTTTGGATTCCCGCTTGTGCGGGAATGACGATGGAAAGTTTGCCGTTGTCTCGGATAATACTGAGGCTTTTCGTTTGCATTCTTATCATTTTTAAATCTTGTTATGACGGTTTTATGGCTTTGCTTTATCATCGTTTGTTTTTTTAATATCGGGGGTGAGGACGTGTTCCGTCGTTGGTTTTTGCCGTGTTGGGTCGTCGGCGTGGCGGCTTCGTTTGCGCTGCCGGTCGTGCCGCATTGGCTGTTTTGGCTGGCGGCTTTTGCGGTTTTTGCTGTGTTTGCAAGGCGGTTTGCGTTTGCCGGTCTGATGCTGTGCGTGTTGGCGGGCGCGGCTTACGGTGTGTTCAGGACGGAGGCGGCATTGTCTTCCCAATGGCGGGCGGAGGTGGTTTCGGGTGTGCCGTTGACGGTGGAAGTGGCGGATATGCCGAGGTCGGACGGGCGGCGTGTGCAGTTTGCGGCAAAGGCTGTGGACAGCGGTGGTCGGACGTTTGATTTGCTGCTGTCGGACTACAAACGGCGCGAATGGGCGGTCGGGAGCAGATGGCGGATAACGGCACGCGTGCACCCCGTCGTCGGCGAATTGAACCTGCGCGGTTTGAACCGTGAGGCGTGGGCATTATCCAACGGGATAGGCGGCGCGGGGACGGTCGGTGCGGACAGGGTTTTGCTGCATGACGGAAGCGGTTGGGGGATTGCGGTTTGGCGCAGCCGCATCAGCCGAAATTGGCGGCAGGCGGATGAGGACGGCGGGCTTTCAGACGGCATCGGGCTAATGCGCGCGTTGAGCGTGGGCGAACAGTCGGCATTGCGCCCCGAATTGTGGCAGGCGTTCCGACCGTTGGGACTGACTCATCTGGTCAGTATTTCGGGTTTGCACGTTACGATGGTGGCGGTGATGTTTGCGTGGCTGGCGAAGCGGCTGCTTGCCTGTTCCCCGCGCCTTCCTGCCCGGCCGCGCGTGTGGGTTTTGGCGGCGGGGTGTGCGGGCGCGCTGTTTTACGCGCTGTTGGCGGGGTTTTCCGTGCCGACGCAGCGCAGCGTTTTGATGTTGGCGGCGTTTGCGTGGGCGTGGCGCAGGGGAAGACTGTCGGCGTGGGCAACGTGGTGGCAGGCGTTGGCGGCGGTGCTGCTGTTCGACCCTTTGGCGGTCTTGGGTGTGGGAACTTGGCTGTCTTTCGGTTTGGTGGCGGCCCTGATATGGGCGTGTTCGGGGC
>NZ_JBPBFH010000068.1:0-1559 GCF_050896295.1 Neisseria sp. SLRRB23 | reverse complement strand
CATTCACCGTTGGGAAATATGGTCTGCATTCCATCAGTAATCTGATTCTTTTGGTAGCCACTTTCTATTTAACATCATTATTGTTTGTCGTTTTTGTCCTTGGTGCGGTGGCACGTTATAACNGGTTTTCTAGTTGCCACCGGAAACTTCAATAAAATCAATGCCCATTTCCGACAGTTTTTGCACCACCTGCACCGATTCGCTTTCGTCAAATCCGCCTTTTTGGAAATCTGCCGAATTGAGTTTTACGCCCACCAAGAAATCTTTGCCCGCGGCAGCGCGAATAGCGGTGTAGGTTTCCAAAAGGAAGCGCATACGGTTTTCCAAACTGCCGCCCCATTGGTCTTGGCGGCGGTTGTGGTGCGGCGAGAGGAATTGGCTGATGAGATAACCGTGTACGGCGTAAATTTGTACGCCTGAAAAGCCTGCCTGTTCGGCAATTTTGGCAGTTTGTACGAATTGCTGAATCAGCCCGTTGATTTCATCGGCACTCAATTCGCGCGGCGGATTGATAAAGCCATTCATGCCCACCAGCGGCACGGCGCTCGGTGCAAGCGGTGTTTTATTGACCACCGCAGGCGACTGTTTGCCCGCATGATTGATTTGCATGATGAGCAGCGTGTCGTTTTGCATGCGGGCTTTCGCCCATTTTTTCAGCATTTCAAGGGCGCGGTCGTCTGAAATCAACACATCGTTTATCGAACCTTTGCCGCTTTCAGCCACCATCACATTGCCCGTCACCAAAACGCCTGCGCCGCCTTCTGCCCAAGCGCCGTACAGGCGGACAAGTTTTTCAGACGGCTGGTCGTTTTGGGCAAGTTGCTCTTCCATGGCGGATTTGAAGATACGGTTTTTGGCGGTTTTGCCGTTTTGAAAAGTGAATGGCGTGAATAACATGATCGTTCCTTTAAGTTGATAAGTTTAAAAATGTAAACGTATTTGGGTAAAAATAAAGGGCCAACGGATAACCCTATTTTGAAAGCGGGCAATTTTGAGCCATCAAATCGGCAAGCTGTTTCAATCTCGCCACCGCATCCGCCATGGCAATACTGTAAAACCGCTCTTTGCCGACCTGCTCCACCGCCACCGCTCCGGCTTGCAGCATGATTTTTAAATGGTGCGACACAGCAGGGCGCGACAGATGCAGATGCTCGGTCAGCTCATTCACATTCATCCTACCGTGTTTCCACAATACATGCAGGATCTGATGGCGGTTTTCATCGCTCAATACGGTAAAAATGGGTATGCACTCGCGCATTAAATTCATGGTTTGTTGCGGCATATTCGATCTATTGAGTTTATATATTTAAAAATTCGAACGTATTTTAGAGGGAAGGTCGGCAGTTATCAAAGGCAGTTTGGTTTGCAGTTTGGCAATATATTGTTGCTGAAAGGTTTTTATAAGAAAAAATGCCGCCTGAAACAGCATGATGCGCGTTTTCGGGTGCGCCACCCTTAACCAGTTTCACATCAAATATCAAAGTAGAGTTCGGACCGATTTTTTCGCCCGCACCCTGTTCGCGGTAGGCAAGGTTGGACGGGATGTAGAACGTGGCTTC
>NZ_JBPBFH010000067.1:0-1588 GCF_050896295.1 Neisseria sp. SLRRB23 | reverse complement strand
AAAAGAAGTGAAATGTATCTCCAAATCAATCGCTAACTGGGTTTGGTACAAGTTTGATATTGCAGCCAGCAATCGACGGTTTTCGGAATTGCAGGCTCATCGGAATAGTTTGCGGAAAACAACCATCAATGCAGGCAGAACAAAAATCATCACGGAGCTTTGAAATATGGCCTATCCAAAACTGAAAACCACCAAGCGAGACGTTACGGCTAAAGAACTGGCAAAACGCTTCGGCTGTTCCACAAGAACCGTTTTTCGGGCATGGTCGCAATCCCGCGCCGACTACCTAGCCGAAAACTCTATCAGCCGCGATAAACCGTGGGAACACTTCGGCATTTCCCGCGCCACTTGGTACAGGCGCGGCAAGCCTATGCCGTCTGAAACTGACAACCAAAGCGAAACAGCATGACAAGATACGCAATAAACCGCGATGCTCTGTACTCGGCATTCAAAGATTTTCTGTATTCGGAAATTAACGCAAATCCTGCTTTGAAAAGCGCAACGGTTGATGATCTTGCAGATATAGTTCTAGCCAAAAAATGGAGAATTTTTCTGCCTGACGGCATCAAACGCACAACAGCCGAAAAAGCTGCCCAACGGGTTTTGTACATGACAAACCAGCCTGAAAACCAAACCCAACAGGAGAACTAACCATGCAAACCACTATCCCCACCGGTTCAATCCGCACCTTTGGCGATTACGGCGTGATGTACATCGTCGGCACGCCTGCCGAACAGCTTCCGGACGGCGATTGGCTCGTAAATATTGAACTGCCGGAAAGCGGCGAACACACGCAATACAAACTGTCCCACATCGTTCAAGACCCAAAGGCTGCCTAATGTACGCGATTTCTTTTGATTTGGTGGTTGCCGATACCGCTCAAAACCATCCGAAAGGCATTTCCCAAGCCTACGCGGATATTGGATACACCCTGCGGAAATTCGGCTTTACCCGCATTCAGGGAAGTTTGTACACCTGCCAAAACGAAGATATGGCTAACCTGTTTTCAGCCATCAACGAGCTAAAAGCTCTGCCTTGGTTTCCGTCTTCTGTCCGCGATATTCGGGCGTTCCGCATTGAGCAGTGGTCTGATTTCACAAGTCTTGTGAAGTCTTAACTGCCTTACCGTCCAACATCCGCCGCAGCCCTGCCAGTTTTTGGCGCGCTGCGGCGTTTTCTGTGCGTTTTAGGGCTTCGGGTAGGCTAGCCCCCAATACTTTGGCGATATTGCTCGGATAGGGCTTTCTCGCGCCCGCAATGCGGGTTTCTGCTTCCGCTACGGCTTCTGCCCCGTAGGTCTCTATCAGCCATGCGGCTGTTCGCCTGTCGCGTTCGTTCTCGGTAATCATCGGCTCATTCCCCATCCCCTGCTTTGGGTTCGTTTGTGTCGTTGGCTTATCGTTTGGCTAGTTGATTCAAGATTTCGCTCTGCCGTTGCTGTATTTCGCTCTGCCGCTCTAACTCGGCTGCCAAGCTCGCTAGCTGCTGCGCTAAACTCGTGTTTTCCTGCTCTAGCTCTGCCAACCTTTCGCCCAAGTGCGTTAAGGCTTTCATCATTCGCTGCTCGATTGCTGCGTGATTGCTCTCT
>NZ_JBPBFH010000066.1:0-1604 GCF_050896295.1 Neisseria sp. SLRRB23 | reverse complement strand
GCGGTATCGGCTTTCAACGCGTCGGCAAGTGCGAATGCGCCGATGGGTTTGTTATTGACTGAGACTGCAACAATGCTTGCAATGTCCCAAACGCCGTCTGAAAACTTCGGCAAGGTCAGTTCGGCAAATTCGGCTTTGCCCGCTCTCACCAAACCCACGCCTTCCACTTCAGCGGTAATGCCTGCGCCGACAACGGTTTGCGCGTCTTTCGCGGTGGGAATCTCCAAACCGCGCGCTTGGGCGGCAGAAACGATAGCGCGGGCAAGCGGATGAGCGGCGTTTTGTTCGACAGCGGCGGCGATGCGGTACAAAGCGTCTTCGTCAAAGCCGCTGTCGGGAACGCAATAAACAGCGGCAACCTGCGGCTTTCCTTCGGTCAGCGTGCCGGTTTTGTCCAACACAACGGCATCGACGTGGGCGGCTTCTTCCATCGCCGCCGCGTCTTTAAACCAAATACCGTGTTTCACTGCTTTGCCCATGCCGACCATAATCGCGGCGGGCGTCGCCAAACCGAGTGCGCACGGGCAGGCAATTACCAAAACGGCAACGGCATGCATCAGTGCGACCGTCCAATCGCCTTTAATCAGCCAAGTAGCGATAAAAGTCAAAAGCGCGATGCCCACAACGGCAGGTACGAACACTGCCGCCGCCTTGTCCGCCACGCGCGCAATCGGTGCTTTGCTGCCTTGCGCTTCGGATAGCGCATTCATCATGTCGCCGAGCAGGGTTTGGCTGCCGAGTTGTGTGGCGCGGTAAACCACGCTGCCTTCGGTCATCAGTGCGCCCGCCAACACTTTGCCGCCCGCCTTTTTCTCTTCGGGGTTGGATTCGCCGGTAAGATGACTCTCATCCGCCCAACCGCTGCCGCTCTCGATGATGCCGTCGGCGGCAATGCGTTCGCCATGGTTGGCGCGGATAAGGTCGCCGATTTGCACTTGGTCGATGGGCAGTTGTTCCCATTTGCCATCGCGTTGCACGTTGACTTGGGTCGGCGTAAGTTTCAGCAGCAAGCCCAAGCTGTTCAGGCTGGATTTTTTAGTGCGATGTTCCAAAAACTTACCCAGCGACACAAAACCAATCACCATCACGCCTACTTCAAAATACACATGCGCCATGCCGTGTGCCGCGTGCGGGCTGAAAAACAGCATATAAACGGAATACAGGTAAATCGACACCGTGCCGATGGTAACCAGCACGTCCATATTCGCCAGCCCTCCTTTAATGCTCGCCCACGCGCTTTTGTAAAACGGGATTGCCAGCCAAAGCTGTACCACGCTTGCCAATGCAAACTGCAACAAGGGCGACAACATCCAATCGTGCCGTGTCCAATTCAGCCCTTTTAGCATCATCCCTACCATACCGATAAGGAACGGGATATTAATGGCCAGCAAAAGCCACAGCCTCCAGCTTACATGCGCTGTTTCTTCGGGCTGCGGCAGCGCGTCTTCCGTTTTTTCCTTCGCGCCGTAACCGGTTTTCTCAATGATTTTGGCAATGTCGGCTACCGACGTTTTGCTGTCGTCAAACGTAACCTGCGCCTCTTCGCTGGCGAAGTTCACCCCCGCCGATTCGACAAAATCTTTTTTGTTCAACACTTTTTCAAT
>NZ_JBPBFH010000065.1:0-1784 GCF_050896295.1 Neisseria sp. SLRRB23 | reverse complement strand
TCGACCACAAGCTGTGGGGCGAAGTCGGCAGTCCCGACCATTTTGAAGCCGACAGCGGTTCGCCGTTTATGACGCCCCCAAATCCGACTATGCTGTCTGCCGGTATGGTTATGGTGCGCGCCGAACGAGGAACGGGAATCCCGTTCAGGTTGCCGCAACATTCGGCAGGGACGCGCAAGGCAACACCACGGCGGATGTTCAAGTAATCCCGCGTCCCGACCTCACGCCCGCAAGCGCGGAAGCACCTCACGCACAGCCGCCGCCCGAAGTATCGCCCGCGGAAAACCCCGCAAACAACCCGGACCCCGATGAGAACCCCGGCACGCGTCCCAATCCCGAACCCGATCCCGATTTGAATCCCGATGCAAATCCCGATACGGACGGACAGCCCGGAACAAGCCCCGATTCCCCGGCCGTTCCGGACCGCCCAAACGGCAGGCATCGCAAAGAAAGGAAACAAGGCGAAGACGGCGGGCTTTCGTGCGATTATTTTCCGGAAATCCTAGCCTGTCAGGAGATGGGCAAACCTTCGGACCGCATGTTTCACGATATAAGCATACCGCAGGTTACAGACGATAAAACATGGTCTTCACATAACTTTTTACCGTCTAACGGCGTATGTCCGCAGCCGAAAACCTTTCATGTTTTCGGCAGGCAATATCGGGCAAGCTATGAACCGTTGTGCGTGTTTGCCGAAAAAATCCGTTTTGCCGTACTGCTCGCCTTTATCATTATGTCGGCTTTTGTCGTTTTCGGTTCGTTGGGGGGGAATAAATGCCATTACTTGCCGGCCTGATTCCACTTTTAGGCATACTTCTGAAAATGCTGATTGTCAGAATCATCCTTGCAACAGGTCTGACATTCGTAACCTATGCCGGGTATCTCGCCGCACTGGAAAAGTTCAAAGGCTACACGGCAAATGCGATCAATTCCATGCCTTCCGACATATTGAACCTTCTTTTAATTTCGGGATTCGGTCAGGGGTTGGGCTACCTGTTCGGCGCATTCTCGTTCTTCATTGGTATGCACGCATTCAAAAAACTGACGTTTGTCTTTCCGGGATGAGGTAGAAGCATGATTTATCTGTTTACGGGAAACATGGGGGCAGGCAAAACCCTATGATTTTGAACAACGAAGACGGATTGTTCAAAATGAAATTGGAAGACGGCACGGAGGCAGACCGGCCGCTTTATTTCTGCCATATCGACGGATTGGACAAACGAAAATTCAATGCCCGCGAACTGGCGGAAGGGCAAATCATGTCCGCCCCGCTTCGTGATGTCATACCGGAAGGCGCGGTGCTGATTGTTGGCGAAGCGCACTACACTTACCCGGTACGCGCGGCAGGCCGTCCCGTTCCGCCCTATATTCAGGAACTGACAGAACTCCGCCATCACGGGCATACCGTCATTTTGATGACGCGGCACCCGAGCCAACTTGATATATTCGTCCGCAACCTTGTTTCAAAGCATGTACACCTTGAACGCAAGGCAATCGGCATGAAACAGTATTATTGGTATAAATGCGTAACCTCGTTGGACAATCCCGCGGGCGTAAGCGGCGTAGAAGCCGCAAATTGGAAACCGCCTAAAGAAGCCTTCAAATACTATAAATCATCAAGCCGGCACCAAAAGTTCAAGAAAAAAGTGCCTTGGGCTGCTGACGCGTTCCGGTCTGGATTNGGAAATGATGCGTCCGGAAGGATTGGCTGCAAACATCGGCTTGAAAGAGCAAGGTTATTACCTGAGCGAGATTCAGGCAGATGCTATTTTACGCATGAGCCT
>NZ_JBPBFH010000064.1:0-1803 GCF_050896295.1 Neisseria sp. SLRRB23 | reverse complement strand
TCCACACCAATATTCCGGTCAATTCGGACGATGCCGAAATGCTTCAGACGGCCTATCGTTCGGTCGAACGCATCATGAAAATCGCCCGTTCGCTCGGCGGCGTAATTTCCGGCGAACACGGCATCGGGNAATGGGCAACGGGATTTTTACAGTTACCGACCTTGTATTTCGGCTTGGCAAACACGAAGCCCCTGCCTTCCAAGTCGGTTATCCGTGCCGCAAGCTGCGTCACCTTCAGGTTCTGATAAGCCTCAAGGGATGTGATGCATCCCTTGTTACGGATGTAATCGACAATTTGTTTGCATTGCGTTTGTTTTTGATTCATAATCGCCTTTCGCCGTTACCTGAACCGCTTCCCTGCAATTCAGGGGGATTACCCGCCCCGTGCGGGTTTTTCTTTATCGGCCGCCCGTCTGTCCGGGCGGTCAGCCGTCTTTCCGATTTGCCGTCACCCCGTTGCAACCGGGTTTCCACACAACGGCCGACGGAGTAAAAAAATGCCGTCCGACTTATCCTTCATACTCGCCAAAGAGCTTATCCGCAGCGGTTCTATCCGCTTAAGCGGCAGTACGGCCAAAGGACAAGCCGGAGAATTGGCGGTATTCATCCGAACACTTCATCAAAAACCCGAAGAATCGGAGCCAAATACCGATGACGAATATTTAATCGGGCTGCTTTCCAAGTAATTCAAAGCCGTCTTTCAAACCCGGCGCGATTTTGTAAACCTCATCGCAGCCTTTGGCGGCGGCTTTCAGCATCGCCTTTTTAATCAGCCGTCTGTCTTTCTTCGACAGGCGGTTTCTGTCCTGCTTCTTCATTTTTTTCCTTTCCGGTAAATTGCGGATGACTTCCGCTTCAATTCGGTTATATCAATTAACATCTGACCCGACGGGCTTTTTATTTGGGTTGGTCGCCTGCCAATTCCGGCCAGATTAGATGCCAGTCATCAGGACGTAAGTCTTTTCGATTCACTGCGCCTCCGGTTAATTTTTCAATCTGCACGCACCGAATGATCGGGGGCGGCGTTCCTTTTTTATTCCAAGCCCACACCGTCGGTTGTTTAACTCCGATCGCCCGTGCAAGTCGGGATTCATTACCAAAATAATCAACTGCTTTTTGGATACTCATAGCCAGTTACTCAATTAAATAGCTTCATTATAGCTAATACTTATATTAAATACAACTATTGCCTTTTATAGGTTATGCCTTTTATTATCGATTACCAATGCTTATGCGCAATTAATTCGGAGATCAAAATGTTTTCAGGCGAACAGTTAGGACAAGCAATATCAGAAGCGATTAAGAGAAAAAATGTCAGTCAAAAGGAGGTTGCCGATCATTTTGGGGTGAAACAGCCAAGCGTTTCAGGTTGGATAAAAAATGGACGAATAGATAAAAAACATCTAGATAAATTAATTGATTATTTCTCAGACGTAGTAACGCCAAGCCATTTCGGCATTGAAACATTCAGAGTCTTAAAATCGAATGAACAAAGTAGCATACGTTTCCCCCGCTTAAATGCCGAAGCGACCTGCGGCGCAGGCACGATTAACGACCACTATATCGAGGTTGTGGATTATGTAACCGTCGCTGCCGCATGGGCGCGGGAGAAACTGGGCGGAAACCTCAACAAAATCCAAGTCATTACAGCCCGTGGCGACAGCATGGAGCCCACCTTGTCGGTATGGACAAAGCCGGAAGCGACGGTAAAACCCTGCGCGACAAAGCCATCAAAGCCGTGGACGACACCGAATTCTTCCCATCATGGGGTCGTGCGCGTTTGGAAGCGATGATCGAAGGCCG
>NZ_JBPBFH010000063.1:0-1859 GCF_050896295.1 Neisseria sp. SLRRB23 | reverse complement strand
GTGCCCAACTGAATGATGGCAACTAATGACAAGGGTTGCGCTCGTTGCGGGACTTAACCCAACATCTCACGACACGAGCTGACGACAGCCATGCAGCACCTGTGTTACGGCTCCCGAAGGCACTCCTTCGGCTTGGATATATCCAATCCTACGGCGTTACGCATGGGATTACCCTTATATATTCAGAATCTGTGTTCTTTGATACTACTCAATTTCACAAACAAGAAAACCGCCCGCCTATTCTCGTCATCAAACTTTAAGTTTGTGGTTTGTTCAGGCCGGACGGTTTCGGCAAAGGGTAGCTATTCCTTTGCCGTGTCTGATTTTATTTGGGTTGCAGGTTTTGGTAAAGATTCCTGTTGCGACCCGAATGTCTGATTTTTTTTAGGCGTATCTCAGTCCGGAATCACTCCGTTAGTGGGTTTGCGGTATTGAAAAACAGTTCATAAAAAAGGAAAAGGGGGTATTCGTAAAGATTGGGTAACGCACCCAATCTTTACAAAGCTTCCCCCTTTTCCTTTTTTCCGCCCTATTTTCCTGCACGTACAACCCCCGAACGAAGCGATTCCGGACTGAGATACGCCCAAAAAAAAACAGCCATTCTAGCAGTTAACCCCCTTCGCTCCGCCCAAGCCATCCTGAGGGGTAGTGGCTGAATTTGTGATTTTGGTTTTATCAAACAAAATATTTGACTGAAGTCACATGGCGGTCGTCATATGGGGGTTCCTTCGCACCCAAAAAATCGACCGCGTAACGGTTTACTAAAACTTCATCGTCCTTAAACTTTTGGTGCTTTTTCCGGCAATATTTTCTGAACTCCGTTAAATTTGACGGCAAGAACCCGCAACCGTCTGCACCGTAAATGTAATCAACTTCAAACAAACTGTCTTTCCGGGCAAGCCGACCATCTTTAAGCCAGAACATAGGCTCGAAATAAAAAACTTTCGACGTGTCCGGGAACTTATGGAGACGGAGAACACGTGTGAAATCCCCGTTTTCATCTACAATTTTGATATATCTTGGTTTGTGAATCATGACATCCTCAGATTTAGTATTCAGAATATGATTTTAAAAAGAACTTTCTGCTTTACGACTCCGCCGCCGATTCCTTCAAACGGTTTTCCGCGCTCTTCAGTTGTCGTACATTAAATTTTATTAGGACTTTCCGCCCATTACGAGAACTTGGGGCTTGTCCGCTTTCGCGGACTGTGCCGCCTGTTCCGTCCTTTGCCGTTCGTCCTTGTAAGGATTGAAAGGCAACCCGTTTTTCACATATTCTTTACACATTATCTTTGTTATTTCTTTCAAGGGTGTTCCTTGATTTGAATAGCATGTGCAATCTGATTTTCCGCCGTCTATGCATCCGGCGATTTGCTCAAAGGTTTTTACTTGTCGGACTGTGTTATAAATAGGCTTGCTTTCGGGCTTTTCGGGCAAAGTCGGCACAAAGTCTTCAGGTTTCAGATTGTCGGAATGCTCAAAAGGCGCTGTTTCTGATGATGCCGTCTGCTCCGTCATCGTCTGCACAACGCTTTCTTTTTGCGCTTCCTGCTCAATCCGGCTGTCTGTGGCTTTGCTGTAAACTTGAAACATGCCGTAACTTTTCCAGCCTACAAACCCTACAACCGCAATCAACGCCCAAACCGCCCAAGGCACTTTTTTCTTGAACTTTTGGTGCCGGCTTGATGATTTATAGTATTTGAAGGCTTCTTTAGGCGGTTTCCAATTTGCGGCTTTGTCCGGAAAATTTTCCGGTATCGGGCATTATCCAGCCTTTGCCGTTCCATTGGCTGATGCCGTCTGANCGGACGCGCAGGGTGGCGGCAAACGGTTTTTGCATCTGCCAGAGCAGTNCGCGT